>NZ_JAAGPH010000056.1:0-46417 GCF_017104705.1 Burkholderia sp. Se-20373
CCGCCGCGCGAGTCGAGAAAGCCTTCGGCGATGAGCTGCGCATACGCATCGACGACGGTGCCGCGCGCCACCTGCAGCGACGCGGCGAGCAGCCGTGTGGACGGCAGCGCGTCGCCCGGATGGACGTCGCCGCGCCGCACGGCGTCGCGCAGCGCCTGCGCGAGCTGGCGGCTCAGGTCGCCGGCTGCACGATCGAGCACGCCGAGCGACGGGATATCGACGTTCCGGGCCGTTCTTGCCATGATTCTGGTCTGCTGAAATTGTTTCAAACCGGCTCTACAGCATAAACCAGTTTGGCGCCACAATCGGCGCATGACGGGCCAGCGCCCGATCCATTCCCACCCGCATGACCGTGGAGCCGCCATGTACGTCCCCGCCGATTTCAACGAACCCAACCCCGACGCGCTGCGCGAGCTGATCGTGCAGCATCCGTTCGGCAGCCTGATCACGCACGGCAAGAGCGGGCTCGACGCGAATCACATCCCGTTCGAACTGCTGCCCGGCGACGGTGGTCTCGGCGAACTGCATGCGCACGTCTCGCGCGCGAATCCGGTCTGGCAGGACGTCGCGAACGGCGACGAGGTGCTCGTGATCTTCCGCGCGGGCGACGCGTATATCTCGCCGACCTGGTATCCGAGCAAGCATGTCGCGCACCGGCAGGTGCCGACGTGGAACTACGTGGTCGTGCATGCGCACGGCCGCATCACGGTGCGCGACGACGCGAAGTTCGTGCGCGGCGTGGTCGCCCGGCTGACGCGCACGCACGAGGCGTCGCAGCCGGTGCCGTGGAAGATGGGCGACGCGCCGGCGGATTATCTCGACGCGATGCTGCAGGCGATCGTCGGGCTGCAGATCGAGATCACGCGGCTCGTCGGCAAGCGCAAGCTCGGGCAGAACAAGGACGTGGCCGATATCCGCGGCGCGGGCGACGCGCTGGTCGCGAACGGCAACCTCGCGATCGGGGAAGCAATGATCGCGGCGGCCGACGCGAAGCGCGGGTGAGCGCGCGTGGCGGGCAGGCATGCGTGGGCCAGCGCCACGCTCGCCCGCGCCCCGTCATTGCGTGCGCGTCGCGCCCTTCGCGCCTTCACCGGCCTGCGCGAGCGCGCCGCGAATCGCGGCCTCGGTCTTGTCGTACCCGCCTTCGCCATAGCGCGTATAGACGACCTTCCCGTTCGCGTCGATCAGGTACAGCGCGGGCCAGTACTGGTTGCCGTACGCGCGCCACGTGTCGTAGCGGTTGTCCTGCGCGACCGGATACTGGATGCCGAAGCGCTTGATCGCATCGGCGACGTTGCCCGCGTCGCGCTCGAACGGATACTCGGGCGTATGCACGCCGACCACGACGAGCCCCTGGTCGCGATACTTCCGGTCCCACTCCTTCACGTACGGAATCGTATGAATGCAGTTGATGCACGAGTACGTCCAGAAGTCGACAAGCACGACCTTGCCGTGCAACTGGCCGAGCGTCAGCGGCGCGCTGTTGTGCCAGCGGTCGATGCCGGTGAAATCGGGTGCGGCCACGCCGGCCTGCGAAGTCGGCATGCCCGCGTCGTCGCGGGTGCCCGCGAAGGCGGCGAGCCCGGCCGTGGCGGCAAGGGCGATGACGAGGGCGGCGATCTTGAGTCGGGGCAGCATGGCGTTCTCCTGAGCGGGAGGCCGCCGCGCGGTGGCGGCGGCCGGACGGGTTTCGACAGGCCCCATTAAGCGGCGCCGACGTATCTGCGATGTGTCCGACGAGCCACGCGTGTGCAATGTTGTGTGTCGTCACGGCGGCGCGATACATTGGGATACAAACGGATGCCCGCCGTGCGGTATAAAAGCGGACATCACCTGCCCGAATACCTCGACACCGACCACGACTCATGGACAAGATCGACCACGTGCTGATCGTCGACGACGACCGCGCGATCCGCGAACTGATCGCGGATTACCTGGAGAAGAACGGCATGCGCGTGTCGCTGGCCGCGAACGGCCGCGAGATGCGCAACGTGCTGGACGACGGCGCGCCCGACCTGATCGTGCTCGACCTGATGATGCCGGGCGAGGACGGCCTCACGCTGTGTCGCGACCTGCGCGCCGGCAAGTTCCGCACGGTGCCCGTGCTGATGCTGACCGCGCGCGGCGAGGAGACCGACCGCATCATCGGTCTCGAGATGGGCGCCGACGACTACCTGGCCAAGCCGTTCGCGGTGCGCGAACTGCTCGCGCGGATCCGCTCGGTGCTGCGCCGCGCGCGCATGCTGCCGCCCGGCATGCAGGTGACGGAAACCGCGGAGATGCTCGCGTTCGGCGAATGGCGGCTCGACACGACCGGACGCCACCTGCTCGATGCGGAAGGTACGCTGGTCGCGTTGAGCGGCGCCGAATACCGGCTGCTGCGCGTGTTCCTCGACAACCCGCAGCGCGTGCTGACGCGCGACCAGTTGCTCAATCTCACGCAGGGTCGGCAATCCGATCCGTTCGACCGGTCGATCGACCTGCTCGTGAGCCGGCTGCGCCAGCGCCTGCGCGACGGCGCGCGCGAACCGCGCTACATCAAGACGCTGCGCAACGAGGGCTATGTGTTCTCGTCGGCCGTGACTGCCGTCGACGGTACGCCATGAGCGCGCGCATCCCGTGGCACTGGCCGCGCTCGCTGTTCGCGCGGCTCGCGCTGATCCTGTGCGTGGGCCTCGCGCTCGCGCAGACGCTGTCGTTCTGGCTCACCGTGACCGAGCGCGACCAGGCGACCACCAACCTGATGATGGGCTACATCGAGCGTGAGGTCGCGAGCTCGGTCGCGCTGCTCGACCACCTGCCGCCGGCCGAGCGGGCCGCGTGGGTGCCGCGCCTCGCGCGGCGCAGCTACGCGTTCATCCTCGGGCCAGGTGAGACCGGCACCCCGCCGGAAGCGCGGCTGTCGGCGCGCGTCGAGCGCTCGATTTCCGACGGCATCGGCGGCGACTATCCGTTGACCGCGAACGCGATTCCCGGCGACCGCGAACATCTGCAGGTGCATCTGCGCCTGACCGACGGGTCGCCGCTGACGATCGACATCCATCCGATGTCGACGGTGCCGCTGTCGGGCTGGCTGCCGGTCGTGCTCGTGCTGCAGCTCGCGGTGCTGGCCGCGTGCTGCTGGCTCGCGGTGCGGCTCGCGACTCGGCCGCTCAAGCAACTCGCGCAGGCCGCCGATGCGCTCGGCCCCGACCTGAAGGGCGAGCGGCTGAACGAGGACGGGCCGTCGGAAGTCGCGCGCGCCGCCCGCGCGTTCAACGCGATGCAGGATCGCATCGCGCAGTACATGGCCGAGCGCATGCAGATCCTCGCGTCGATCTCGCACGACCTGCAGACGCCGATCACGCGGATGCGCTTGCGCGCCGACATGATGGAGGACGATGCGCAGGGCGCGAAGCTGCGCCAGGACCTGCTCGAGATGGAGCATCTGGTGAAGGAGGGCGTCGCGTACGCGCGGACGCTGCACGGCAACGAGGAAGCCGCGCGCCGTATCGATCTCGATGCGCTGCTCGACAGCATCGTGTGCGACTACACGGATGCGGGGCAGGACGTCGCGCTGCACAGCCGCGCGCCGCTCGCGCTCGTCACGCGGCCGAAGGCGCTGCGCCGCATCGTCGGCAACCTCGTCGACAACGCGCTGAAGTTCGCGGGCGCGGCCGAGATCGACGTGCACGCCGCGCCGGACGGCGGCGCGGTGATCGCCGTGCTCGACCGCGGGCCCGGCATTCCGGACGACCAGCTCGACGCGGTGTTCGAGCCGTTCCGGCGCGTGGAGACGTCGCGCAACCGCGAGACGGGCGGCACGGGGCTCGGCCTCGCGATCGCGCGGCAGCTCGCGCTGGCGATGGGCGGCACGCTCACGCTGAACAACCGGGCGGACGGCGGCGGGCTCGAGGCGCGGCTGACGTTGAGGAATGCGGGGTGACGGGATGCGGTGAGCGAGCGGTGCGGTTTCAGGTGTGCGCCGAAATCGAAACCGGCGCTGCCGTTGAAGCTGCGGTGTGCGGTGTCACACGCGCTGCAGATGCGCATCGACGAGCGGCGCGAGCGTCTGCGCATGCACGGCCGCGAGATCGTGCCGGCCGCCATGCAGGACATGCAGCCGCGCGTCGGGCAGTCGTTCGAGCAGGCGCCGGCCGGCCGCGACGGGGCTGATCGGGTCGTCGTCGCCCCACAGCAGCAGCGTCGGCTGCGCGATGCGGCCGATATCCCGCGACAGGTCCGCCCGGAACGTCAGGAACCAGTCGGGAAGCTGCGGGTTCGCTTCCGCGAAACCGGTGCGCCAGTCCTGCGCGCCGAGCCCGGCCATGTCGAGGCCGCCGGATGTGACCGTCAGCACGAGGTGCGTGATCAGTTCGGCCTTGTCGAGCGCCGCGCGCATCGCAATCACGCCCCCCATCGATTGCGCGATCACGGCGGTCGGCCGATCGATCGTTTCCAGCACATGCCGCACGAGACTGTCGAAATCGTCGACGGCCGGATCGCGCGGCGTGTCGCCGAAGCCCGGGTAGCCGACGATCCGGCGTTCGGCCGGATGCGTCAGCAGGCCGGCAAGTGGTTCCCAGAAGGCGGTGCTGCCCGATGCGCCGGGCAGGAAAAGCAGTTGCGACGGAACGGGCATGGCGGTGCGATTTCCCGGTGAGTGAAGTGAAGCGGAAGGGCGCGCGACGTGAGCCGGGCGGATCAGCACCGGCCGGTGCGCAGCGCGACGGTCCAGTCGTCGCGCCCGCGCGAGGCCGCGGTGGCGGCCGCCGTGTGCCAGTCGTATTCGACCGCATGGAATTCGACGGTCCAGCCGGCGGCCGTGCGCGACACCATCGCGTAGCGCGCATGCGGCGAGCCCGTCTCGATGCGATGCGGATGCGGCAGGTCGTCCGCGTACGCCTGCAGCCCGACGCTGCCCGGGTTGACGATCAGCCGGCCGTCGTCGAGCCTGGCCGTCCGCGGGATATGAGTGTGGCCGCACAGGATCAGCGACGCCGGTTCGTCGCCCGCGCGCCGCGCGATTTCATCGGGCGTGGCCGCGCGGCAGCCGCCGGGCGTGACCGTTTCGAGGAAATAGACGAGGTCGCTGTCGGGCGTGCCGTGCACCATCAGCACGTCGTCGCCGAGCGTCATGCGTTCGGGCAGCGCGGCGATCCATTCCAGATGATCGGCGCGCAGCGTGTCGTGCGCCCAGCGATCCGACAGCCGCATCGACGCGCGATCGCCGGTGAGCAGTTGCCGCTCGTGATTGCCCTTGATGGTCGGCAGGTCGAGCGCGATCAGGCGGTCGGCCGTTTCGGGCGGATGGAGCGCGCCGGACAGGATGTCGCCGAGATTGACGATCACGTCCGCGCCGCGGCGGCGGACGTCGTCGAGCACCGCGTCGAGTGCGGCGAGGTTGCCGTGGATGTCGGACAGCGCGGCGATTTTCATGATGGGTCGTCGAGGAAGGGAACGGCGATTGTCGCCAATTCGGCGCAGGCCGTCCAATGGCGTGCGCATGCGACGCGGTGAGCGGTTTGACGTGACGCCGCGATGGGTGTGTCAGTCGGTCGCGAGGCGCGCGTACATCGCGAAATCGCCCGGCGTGCCGCGCACCATCTTGTACGCGCGCAACAGCCCTTCGTACCGGTAGCCGCATTTCTGCAGCACGCGCGCGGAGCCTGCGTTGCTGGTCAGCACGACGGCCTGCATGCGCATGAAGCCCGCGGCGAATGCCCACTCGGTGACGGACGTACACAGCGCGCTCGCGATTCCGCGCCCCCAGTGCGACGGCGCGAGGTCGTATGCGATTTCCGCCGAGCGGTTCACGGTCGAGACGGTATGCAGGCCGATCGTCCCGGCGAGCACGCCCGATGCGTCGTCGATCACGGCGAGACGCCGGATCGAATCGGGGTCCGTCGATTCGATGGCGTCGAACAGCGGCAGCAGATCGTCGGGCGAGCGCAGGCTCCAGCTCGTGTGGCGGTAGACGTCGGGGTTCGTCAGGTATGCGAACCACGCGTCGAGGTCGGCGCGTTCGATCTGACGGAGCGACAGGCCGGGAAGGCCGGAGCGGGGCGGCGCAGCGATTTTCATCGGCATCCGCGCCTATGCCGCATGACGCCGATACAGCGCCAGCGACCCGGCGAGCGCGAGCAGCATCGCGCCGCACGTACGTTCGAGCCACAGCGCTCCCGCGCGCTTCAGCAGCCGCACCGCGCGTGCGCCGAGCAGCGCGTAGCCGAACATCACGACCCCGTCGAGCAGCGCGAACGTGACCGCGAGCGCGACGTATTGCGGCGCGAGCGGCGCGGACGGATCGAGGAACTGCGGCAGGAAGGCGGAGAAGAACAGATAGCCCTTCGGGTTCGTCACCGCCGTGAGGAAACTCTTCGCGAAGATCGACGCGTTGCGCCCGGATGCGTCGCCACCGTGCGCGGCGGCGACGTCGAGCGATCCCTTCGACATCAGCAGCCGGATGCCGACGTACGCGAGATACGCAGCGCCGAGCCACTTCACCACCGAGAACCAGAACGCCGACGCCATCAGCAGCGCACCGAGGCCGAGCGCGACCGCGACGATCAGCACGAAGTCGGACAGCATCGCGCCCGCGAAGCCGTAGGCCGCGCGGCGCACGCCGTAGCGCGAGCCGTTGGTCAGCGCGAGCAGCACGGTGGGGCCGGGTGTCGCGATACCGACGAACGCGACAGCGGCGAAGATCAGCAGGGTCGTCTCATGCATGAAGGCACTCCCGGTGGATGGCGCGCGTTCGATTATCGGTTTGCCCGCCCGGGCTGTACAGGTACGGCGCGCTGCGAATAAGGCCGCCTGCGCGACTATCTCGATTTTGGCAAGAAACTGTTTTCATTATTGTGCTTTCGATGGGAACCGGTTCCAACTACCATGGCGGCCGCAGCGGGCATGCCCGCCGCGTCGTCGCGCGCGGACGCGGCCCGCCTCGCACCGCCGGCACATCTCGCCGCCCGCGCGCTACTCGCAACTGACAGCCAGAACAACGGGTTCAACGCCCGGAGACACGACAATCATGAACAAGCAACTGATCGCAGCCCCGCTGCTGCTCTCGCTCGCGGGCATCGCCGCCGCGCAAAGCTCCGTCACGCTGTACGGCATCGTCGATGCGGGCGTGACCTATCGCAGCAACGAGCGGGTCGGCTCCGCGGGCGCGTACACAGGCCACTCGAGCGTCGGGCTCACGACCGGCAACCTGTCCGGCAGCCGCTGGGGGATCAAGGGTTCCGAGGATCTCGGCGGCGGGATGCGCGCGCTGTTCGTCCTCGAGAACGGCTTCGACATCACGAACGGCACGTCGGGGCAGGGTGGCCGGCAGTTCGGCCGCCAGGCGTTCGTCGGCCTCGGCAGCGACCGCTACGGCACGGTCACGCTCGGCCGCCAGTACACGTCGCTCGACGACTTCGTGAGCCCGGTCGGCCCGTCGTCGTTCATCGGCGGCTTCGGCGCGCACCCGGGCGACATCGACGACCTCGACCAGACCGCGCGGGTCGACAGCTCGATCAAGTACACGAGCGCCAACTACTCGGGCTTCACGTTCGGCGCGCTGTACGGCTTCGGCAGCCAGCCGGGCAGCATGAAGCAGCGCAACACGTGGAGCGTCGGCGCGGCGTACGCCGCGGGCCCGCTGCGCGTCGGCGTCGGTTACGAGCGGTCGGACAACAGCAAGACGGGCGCGACCGACCCGACGGCCGGCAAGTGGCAGAGCACCGACGACGGGCTGTTCAATTCGTCGATCAACGAAGGCTATGCGAGCGCGCAATCGCAGCAGGTCATCGCGACCGGCGCGACGTATGACTTCGGGCCGGCCGTCGTCGGCGTGAACTACAGCAACGTGCAGTACCGCAGCGGCGGCCAGTCGCTGTTCACGGGCCACGCGACGTTCAACGTCGCCGGCGTGTTCACGCGCTGGAACGTGCGCCCGCAGACGCAACTGTTCGCGGGCTACAGCTACACGCGCGGCAGCGACGTCGACGGCGTGGACGATCGCGCGCAGTATCACAACGTCACGCTCGGCGCCGTGTATGACCTGTCGAAGCGCACCAGCGTGTACCTGCTCGGCGCGTACCAGCATGCATCGGGCATGACGCTCGACGCGCTCGGCCACCCGGTGGCCGCGACCGCGTCGGTGTCGGACAAGGCGAACGGCCACTCGTCCGATTCGCGCTCGCAGGCCATCGTCAGCCTCGGCCTGCGCCAGAAGTTCTGACGTAAAGCGATCGTTGCGGGCGCAACGTTGCCCGCAGACGATGCCGGCGACGTTGCATGCAGGCTCCTGACCTGCCGCCGCCTTTCCCGGACTACCGGCCCGGCACCGCGTGATCGACGTCGTCGACGCGCGGCCGAAATGCCTCGACGGCCGGGCCGGCCCGACGCCCGACGCCCGACGACGCAAGCTGAACGATCGCGGCCGCGTGCCGGCATGGCCGGCGCGCGGTCGTTTGGTTTGCTCCACCGTATTCCGCTTTCCTCCCCTTCCTCCCGCCGCATGCCGCCGTGCCGAATCGCGACGACGCGATTGCACCGGATATTATTTTTTCTCTTTCATTTCAATTTCGATTTGTAATCATTTGGCCCATTTCCGGGGAATGAAAAAGGCAATGCGGGCATTTCAGAAAAAATGACGCATTCTTATTGAGTGAACCGGAAGAAAATGCCGGGGAAAAAGCGCAGAAACCGTGCGCCCGGCAAGCTGCTGCGGCGCGGTGAGCGGGTTTGACCATCGTTGACGGAAAAGCGCCGGACGGCAAAAAGAACGGAGTGAATAATTCGGGAGGGCGGCGAATGTGCTTTAGCCGGAATCACCAATATTTCACGTGCCGCGATTTACAGTGTCGACCATTGAACGTTCGGGAGCATTATTCATGTCAATGAAACAAATTCGGGCGGCGTTGCTGGGAATGTGCATGGCAATGCTGGCGCCGGCGAGTCACGCGCAGGTGCAATACTCGACCGACTGGCTCGCGAACACGTACGGCACGCTGGCCCAGCACGTCGGCAATGCCGCGCGCTCGATGTGGGTCGCGCCCGAGGGCGTGATCTACACGTCGTCGCGCTGGGACGAGAACGCGGGCGGCGTCGCGCTCTACCAGAACGGCCAGACGATGGGCACGATCGGTATCCACGACGAATTCCAGGGCGGCGCGATTACCGGCAACGCGACGTCGATCTTCGTCGCGCTCGGCTACAACCGCAACTTCGGCAGCGGCTCCGTCGGCCGCTACGATCGCAGTACGAACAAACGCGACCTGCGTATCCCGGTCAGCACGTGGACGGGCCTCCCCAACCCGGACGTGATCACCGGCCTCGCGACGGCCGGCAACCTGCTGTACGCGAGCGATTTCTACGGCAACCGTGTGCGCGTCTATACGACCGACGGCGTGTGGCAGCGCGACATCGGCGTGACCGGGCCCGGCGCGCTGGCGCTCGATGCGACGGGCAACCTGTGGGTCGCGCGCATGAGCGCGGGCGTGGTCGTGCAGTACAGCGCCGCCGGCACGCTGATGAACACGATCCAGATGGCGGCCGGCGCGCGGCCGTCGGCGCTGTATTTCGACGCGTCGACAGGGCAGTTGCTGGTAGGCGACCAGGGCCCGGACATGAACATCAAGCTCTACAGCCTCGCCGGGCTGCCGCAGCAGGTCGGCACGTTCGGCGTGCAGGGCGGCTATCTCGACACGACCTCGGGCATCAAGGGGCAGGTCGGCGACAAGCGCTTCACGCGCGTGGTCGGCATCGGCAAGGATTCGGGCGGCAACCTGTACGTGCTCAACAACGCGTGGGGCGGCGGCTGGGACCTCGGGCGCAACGGCAGCACCGATCTTCATTCGTACAGCCCGACCGGCGCGCTGCAATGGAAGCTGCAGGCGCTGAACTTCGAGGCGATCGCCGCGCCCGACCCGGCGACCGACGGCGCGTTCTTCTACAGCGGCAACAACGTGTATACGGGCTCGGCGGGCGGTACGTTCGTCGCGAACACGGTCGACCCGTTCACCTATCCGAAGGACCCGCGCCTCGACATGAACGACTACCAGCGCGGCCAGCACTTCGGCCAGCTCGTGATGGTGGGCGGCAACCGGATTCTCGTCGCGTCGGGCCAGAACCCCGGCAACTTCAATTTCTATTACTTCACGCCGGCGACCGGCTATATCGCGAACCCGGCCGGCTCGCTGCCGGGCAAGCCGTTCAACACGACGCTGCAGGTCACGACCGGTTTCGACATCGACGGCAACGGCGACGTGTGGGCCGGGCTGAACGGCTCCAACGCGATCACCCGCTACCCGATGACGGGCTTCGATGCGACCGGCAAGCCGTCGTGGGGCAAGCCGGTGACGACGCCCGTGCCGAGCACCGTGGCGCCGACGACGCGCATCGTCTACCAGGCGGACAGCGACACGATGATCCTCGCGCAGGGCCTCGCGAACAACTGGGACTGGACCGCGATGAACGGGCACATCGAGGTCTATCACGGCTGGAAGAACGGCAACACGACCGCGCCGAACCCGGTGATCAACCTGACCAGCGCGAACCCGAAATCGATCGCTGCGGCCGGCCATTACCTGTTCGTCGGCTACGTGCACACGGTGCCGAACGTCGACGTGTTCGATCTCAACACCGGCGCGCTCGTGACGACGCTGACCAACTCGAACACGTCGGCGATGGACGTCGGCAACGACGTCGACTCGATGTACGGGATCCGCGCGTACCTGCGCTCGACCGGCGAATACGTGATCACGAAGGACAACTACAACGGCACCAGCATGATCGTGTATCGCTGGCATCCGTGAATGTGCAGGCCGTGCGGTCGCGTACGGCACGGCCTGGATTTTGCGCTTGTCGAACGATATTGTCCGTATTGATATGGAAACCTGATTATTTAAATCGGATGGGTTTGCCGGTGGGCCGACGCTTGCCGGCCAGCCCATGCCCGCATCAGCCCATCAGCCCCTCAAAACGACACCGTCGTCGTCAGCGTGACGAGCCGCGGCTCGCCGACCGCGATGATCAGGTTGTTGTTGCTCGACGGGTAGTAGGTCTTGTCGAGCAGGTTCTTCACGTTGAGCTGGAAGCGGGTCGGGAACTTGCCGATCGTCGTTTCGTAGGCGGCGAATGCGTCGACGGTCACATAGCCGGGCAGCGTGAAGCTGTTTGCGGTGTCGCCGGAGCGCGCACCGACCAGACGTGCGCCGCCGCCGAAGCGCCAGCGGCCGGGCAGGTTCGCGATCGCCGTATCGTATACCGCGAAGAGGCTGCCCGTATGGCGCGCAACGTTGGTTAGCGGCGTGTTGCTGTCGCGATCGGTCGCGTTCGTATACGCATAGCTGCCGATCACGCTCAGGTGGCGCGTGATCTGCCCCGCGACGTCGAGCTCGATCCCGCGCGAGCGCGCGGTGCCGATCGTCGACGTTAGATCGCCGACCGTGACCGCGACGTTGCGCTTGTCGATCTGGTAGACCGCGAGCGTGCCGGTGATCGCCGGCTTCAGGCTGAACTTCAGCCCGGCCTCGAGCACGCGGCCGTATTCCGGTGCGAGCGGTGCCGCGACGTTCGTGGCGACGTTCGGCTTGAACGAGCGGCTCACGTTCGCGTAGGCGGTCAACGCCGGCGTGAGCGCATAGGCGAGCCCGAACTGCGGCAGCCACACGGTGCCGCGCGAGCGGTCGGCGAACACGAACGGCCGCCCCATCCCCGATTCCTGCTGCCAGTTTTCCCAGCGCAGCCCGCCCACCGCGGTGAGGCGGTCAGTGAGCTTCACCGAGTCCTGCACGATCATCGAATACGCATGCACCAGCGAGCGCGAATCGCTTTGCTTCGGGTTGGGTATGCCGCCCGGTGCGAGCAGGTCGTACACCGGATCGTAGAGATTGAAGCCCTTCGTCGCCTTGCCGCGGATCGTGTCGCCGCGGAAGCTGCGCTGCCGCTCGTATTCGCCGCCGATGTAGATCGCATGGTTCATCCCGGCGAGCGTCACGTTGCCGAGCAGGCCGAGCGTCGCGATCTGGTCGGAATCGTTGCGCCCGAGGTTCGCATCGGACGAGCGCGTCAGTGCGCCGGTCGTGCTGTTGAACGCGGTGGCGCGGGTAATGTACTGATCGTAACGATCGCGGCCCCAGCCGTAGGTCGCACGCACGCGCCACGCATCGGAGAAGCGGTGCTCGACGCGCGCACGCAGCGTTTCCTGGATGCCGGTGCTCTGCGACCACGCTTCCTCGTAGCGGCGATAGCGGAGCGCATCGTCGAGCTGGCCGTTCACGAGCACGGTGCCGCGATCGAACGGCGTCGTGTAGTCGACGTACTGGTAGCTGACGTCGATCGACGTGTTCGCGTCGTGCCACGACAGCGCGGGCGCGATCAGCGCGTCGCGCTGGCGGCCGAAGCTGCGCCAGTAGCGGCTCGTGTCGTACTGGCCGGTCAGCCGGAACGCGAGCGTGCCGCCCGCGACCTGGCCCGGGTGGCCGAGCGGGCCCGTGAGATCGAACGTCGCGCTGCTGCCGCCGTGGCTCGTGCGCGACGCGGAGATCGACCCGCCGAACGTGTCTTCCGGCTTGCGCGTGACGAGGTTGATCACGCCGCCGGGATCCTGCATCCCGTAGAGCAGCGACGCCGGGCCCTTCAGCACTTCGACGCGGTCGATCGTCGCGAGATAGCTGTGCAGCACCGGCGTGCGCACGCTGTCGACGAGCACGGAGCCGTCGTTGTTCGACCCGAAGCCGCGCTTGATGAACGCGTCGCGTGTGCCGCCGAGCGTGTTCGTTTGCGTGACGCCGCTGATGTTGCCGAGCACGTCGTCGAGCGTGCGCGCCTGCTGGTCCTGCATCACGCTGCTGCTGACCACCGCGACCGATTGCGGAATCTCCTTGATCGAACGGTTGTCGCCGCCCGCGATGCTCGTGGTGCGCGGCTGATAGCCGACCGTCGGATCGGCGGTTGCCGATGCGCTGACGCTGATCGCCGGGAGTTCGCGCGCGGCCGGCGGCGCGGGTGTGGAAGCGGAAGCGGCGGCGGGTTCGGCGTCAGCGCGTTCGGCGGCGGACGCATGCGTGCCGCTCGCGACGCACAGGGTGATCAGGGCGGGCAGACTCGTGTGCCACGGACGCAGGGTCCGGGCGCGGCGGGGTGTTCGGCGGGATGGCATGAATCGATGCAGGACGGAGTGCTAAGGATCGGGGCGCGGGCCGCGGCGTTTCGCCATGACCAGGACGCGAATAATATATGTAATGAGAATCATTTGCAATTGTAATGAAGAGGTCTGCGCCATGGGGACCTTGGTTGCCGGGCCGTCGGCCGTCTGCTACCGTAGCGACCAAAATCAGACGCAGTGAAATTCAATGAGAGAGCCGGGGGCCGCACCATGTCACCTTCCTGTCACGTCGCGTTCAGCGCGACGCTGCGCACCGCACACGACCCTGCGGGTGGAGAAGTGATCGCAGCCGTGTTCCGCCATTCGAACGATTAAACCAACGGAAGCGAATTCGTCCGGCGCCAGCGCCGGGCTTCAATCACTTCAACCACCACGCTAGACGGGAGAGACCACCCATGAAGAAGATTTCCGCGCCGTTCGCGGCGGCCGCGCTTGCGGCATGCACGATGCTGGCGGGCGTTTGCCAGAGCGCCTGCGCCGCATCGGACACCGAGCCCGCGATCGACGCGCATTACGGCGCCGTTATCGAGGCTTATACGCAGGACATGGCCGCCGCGAAGACGAAGTACGACGGCAAGCGCCTCCTGTTCGTCGGCGCCGTGATCCGGATGGGCGGCGACCCGGGCGGCACCTATTTCGGCGCGCTGACGGCCGACGGCGAACAGTTCGACACGCATTTCGACGTGGCCGACCAGGATGCGCTGAAGCCGAAATTCCCCGGCGGCGAGATCAAGCCGTTCGTCACGTCGGCGGCGTTCCGCTTCAGTTGCGTGAACGAAGGCTATATCGATGCGCCGGTGCTGCCGGGGTTGAAGCTCTCGCACTGCCGCCTCGCCAACTGACCCCGCGCCGGCGCTGTGTCGGGCGTTCAGAACTTCTGCTGGATGCCGGCCATCACGCCGAGCTGGTTCATCCCGGTCCCGACCGTCCCACCGGCGGCGACCGCGTTCGCAGCCAGCTTGCTGTTGAACATGTAGCCCACCGACGTATAGGCGGTCGTCCGCTTCGACAGGAAATAGTTCGCGCGGCTGACGAGCAGCGTGGCATTCGTGCCGCCTTCGCTGTTTTCGCGGCGCTGCAGGTAGCGTACGCCCTGCAGGTCGAGCGCGAGGTAGGGCGTCGCGTAATACGTGCCGCCGGCGAACACGATATCGGCCTGCAGGTGTTCGGCCGCCGCGAGGTTGCGGCGGATCCACCCGGCGCCCAGTTTCGCCGGGCCGATCTTCACGTAGCCGGCGACGATGTCGCGCGTGTCGGTGTACGCCGGATTGTTCAGCGGCGCGAGCGCGCCGCCGCCGCCGCGCATCACGTCGTGCGACGCGGCGATCCCGAAGTTGCTCGCGTCATACGCGAGCATTGCCGTGTATTGGCGGCAGGCGACGAAGTCGCCGGCTACCTGCCCGGCACAGCCCGTCGCCGACGGCCCGGCCGGCCCGGCCGCGTCGCGGCCGAAGCTGTAGGTGGCGCCGAGCGTCACGCCGTGGAACGTGCCCTTGTAGCCGATCGCATTGTCGCTGCGCGCGTTCGGCAGATAGGAATCGAAATCCGCCATCGAGTGAATCGACGGGCCGATCACGTCGGCATTGGTCAGCACGATCATCGACATGTTCATCTGGCGGCCGAGGGTCAGCGCGCCGAACGGACCGTTCACGCCGACGTTCGCCTGTCGCCCGAACAGGCGCCCGCCGTAGTTCAGTGCGCCGGTGCCGGGCTGGAAACCGTTTTCGAGCACGAAGAAGGCCTGGTAGCCGCCGCCGAGATCCTCCGTGCCTCTCAGCCCCCACCGTGACGGCACCTCGCCGGTCAGCGTCGGCATGCCCGTGAACGATCCACCATGCGCGGCATTGTTGAAGTAGGACACGCCGGTATCGATGATCCCGTACAGCGTGACGCTGCTTTGCGCGCAGGCCGGTCCGGCCAGCGCCATTGCCGTCGCGAGCGCGACGCCCAGTTTCGTTTTCATGACTGTCTCCAAACAGTATGTAGCTATGCTTATCGATTTTTATAGTGACCCGGACGAATCCGGGGTGCCGACAGGTATCGGCAAGACGGCTGGCGTCGCGTGTTACGACATCGCCGGGTCGCGTTGCGGGCGCGGTGAAGCGGCACGCGCGCCCACCATGACGACGGCGATTGCCGCGCCGGCCATCGGCACGAGGAACGCGAGATAGAGATGGGATACGGACCAGCCGTCGTCCAGCAGCGCACCGACCGTCATCGGCGAGAGGATCGCGCCGAGGCGGCCGATGCCGACCGCGAGGCCGATGCCGGTCGTGCGGATTTCGGCGGGGTACGGTGTCGGCGACAGCGCGTACATGCCGGCCACGCACGCGTTGATCACCGCGCCGAGGAACACCGCGACGGCCATCCCGATCCCGAGCGAGCCCGTGTTCGCGCCGAACACGACCATCAGCGCGCCGCCGAGCAGCAGGGTCGCACCCAACAGGTTGCGCAGGCCGACGCGCGTCGACAGCAGGCTGAAGAGCGAGGCGCCCGCAATGCCGCCAAGGTTGAGCAGTACGCCGCCGGTGACGCCCTGCGATGCCGACAGCCCGGCCTGGACCAGCAGCTTCGGCGTCCAGCTCACGACGAAGTAGAAGCTGCCCATCACGAGGAAGAACGCGATCCACAACGCGATCGTGCGGCGCGCGAGCGGTGCGCGCAGCACGGCCGTCCAGCCCGACGCGGGGCTTGCGGTGTCGATCGACGAGGCCGCGGGCGGCAGCGCGTCGATGGGTGCGCGCTTCATTCTTGAGAGGATGCGGTTGATTTTCTGCAGCGCGTGGTCCGGACGCCTCGCCAGCAGGAAATCGAGCGATTCCGGCAGCAGCGCGAGCACCATCGGGATCGCCAGCAAGGTCAGGATGCCGCCGAACGCGAACACGCTGCGCCATCCCCACGTCGACAGCAAGGTGCCGGCGATGACGCCGCCGGCGGTGGCGCCGATCGCGTAGCCGGTCGACTGCATGCCGATCGCGGCGCTGCGCCATTTGTTCGATGCGTACTCGCCGCTGATCACGGTCAGGCTCGCCAGCATGCCGCCGATGCCGAGCCCCGTGTACGCACGCGCGACGGCGAGTTGCAGCGTGCTGTGCGTGGCCGCGCAGGCGAGCATCCCGGTCGAGATCACGGCGAGGCAGAGCAGGATGATGCGGCGGCGGCCGACGCGGTCGGCCAGCGGCGCGATCAGCACCGATCCGATCCCCATGCCGGCCAGCCCGGCACTCAGCAGCAGGCCGATTTCCTTGCCGCTCAATTTCCATTCGGCCGCCAGGTGCGGTGCGGCAAACGCGACGGCCAGCACGTCGAAGCCATCGAGCATGTTCAGCACGACGCAGGCCGTGACGGCCATCGTCTGGAACGCGCTCATCGGGGATGCGTCGATCGTATTGCGGATATTTGCGCTCACGTCAAAGACCCTTCATAAAATAGTAAGACTAATCAAATGGAATGGCATCGTAGCCGGCGGCAGCGAATGGGACAAAAGCGAATGCGTGGGCTGACGGGCAGCCGCGGGGAACACCCGCTGCGGCCGGCAGGCGCCGCTAGTGCGCCGGCAAGATGCTTACGCGGGTTCGGGTTGCAGCAGCAGCCGCTCGATCACGCGCCGCGCACGATTGGGGCCCGCGTCGACGTGAATGTCGAGCTGGCGACCGTCCGGAAAGCGCAGCTGATTCCGGTATTGCGCTTCGATCACGGCCTTGTCCTCGTCGAACGTCGCCGCGGATTGGTCGATGACCGTTTGCGCGACGCGTTCGACGTCGTGCTGCGGATTGGTCGCGACGGTCCAGAAGTAGTGCGTCGTCGTTTCCGTCTCGGGCGTGATGCCGTGGAAGCCGCGCATGTGAAGGCCGCCGCGTGCCGGATCGTGCAGGTCGCCGGTGCCGGCGTCGATCGCGCCGGTCCAGATCCGGATGTGCGACACGTGGAACTCGATTTCCTGCCAGCGATCGACGCGGGCCGCGAACGGCCATGCGGCGGTGTAGGTCGGCGGCGGGACGGAATCCGGCATCCGGCGCACCAGTGTCACCGTGTCGCCGTCGCTGCTGACGCGGGTTTCCGCGCCCATGTGCAGTGCCGCGTTGCCGCCGATCGTTTTCAGATGGACATAGCCGAGGTGGCTCAGGTCCATCAGGTTGTCGTGAATCAGTTGATACGGCGCGTCGTAATGGTACTGGCCGCCGCCGAACCGGTATTGCGGATCCGTATGGAACGCGTAGCGCGGCGGCGCGCAGGTCGGTCGAGCGTGCGCGTTGGCGCCGATCCAGATCCAGACGATCGCGTCCTGCTCCTGCACCGGATACGACGACACGCACGCCTTGGCCGGGATCCGGTCTTGCCCGGGAATCTCCACGCATGCACCGCCGCGGTCGAACAGCAGGCCGTGATAGCCGCAGCGCAGGCCGCGTGCTTCGAGCGAGCCGCACGACAGCGGCAGCGACTTGTGACAGCAGCGATCCTCCAGCGCACCGACCTCTCCGGACGGCAGCCGGAACAGGACGACCGGATGGCCGAGCAGCGTGCGGGCGACGGGTTTGTCCGTCAGTTCGGATGACAGTGCGGCGACCCACCATCGGTCGGCCGGGAATTTAGCAGTATTGATTGATGGCCGGGCAGGTTGCGCCATTGATCGTCTCCAGTATGGTGGTGGGCCGCCTCGAGTCGGGCGTGTCCGTCTACAGATCGAGTACCAGCAGGTCGGTTCGTGCGCGCGAGCAGCAGGGCATGAACTGGTCGCCGGCGGCTTTTTCCTCGTCGGTCAGATACGCATCGCGATGCTCGGGCTCGCCTTGCAGCACGCGTGTCAGGCACGTGCCGCAGACGCCTTGCTCGCACGACGTCAGCACGTCGACGCCGTTTGCCGCCAGCGCGGCGATGACCGTGCATTCGGCCGGCACGTCGATCACCTGGCCGCTGCTCGCGATCCGGACCCGGAACGCGCGATCCGCGCCGGACGCCGCCACCGCGCCGCCGAAGAACTCGTAGTGCAGTCGCGCTTCCGCCCAGCCGCGCTCGCGCGCGGCGTTCAACACCGCATCCATGAAGCCGCGCGGCCCGCATACGTACAGGTGCGTGCCTTCGGGCGCCGCGGCGAGCACGGCGGCCGGGTCGAAGCGTTGCTCGGGCGCGCCATCGTCGACGTGGAAGCGGGCGCGATCATGGAACCCGGCCGCGCTGATCCGATCGACGAAGGCCATGCGGTCGGTCGAGCGCGCGCAGTAATGCATGTCGAACGCGACGCCGGACGAGAACAGCCGTTCCGCCATGCTGAGGATCGGCGTGACGCCGATCCCGCCTGCGAGCAGCAGGTGGTGCGGCGCGTCGGGGGCGAGCGGAAACTGATTGCGCGGCACGCTGATCCGGACGGTATCGCCTTGCCGGACGGCGTCGTGAATGGCGCGCGACCCGCCGCGGCCGTCGGCATCGCGCAGCACGGCGATCTGATAGCGATCGCCGTGCTCAGGGTGGTTGCACAGCGAATACTGGCGCACGAAGCCGCCCGGCAGATGCACGTCGATATGGGCGCCGGCGTCGAAGCGCGGCAGCGGCGAGCCGTCATCGCTGACGAATTCGAAGCCGCAGATGTCGCGTGCTTCCTGCCACTTGCGCGCCACGCGGACCGTCAGCGTCGCGGTGCTCATGACGCCTCCCTGACCTGCGCGACCGGAATCACGGGCCGCGCCGGGCTCGACGCGTGCTCGTCGGCGAGCAGCCGCTCGATCACCTTGCGCGACAGCACGCCGCCGGCGTCGATGTTGAGCTTGAGCAGCTTGCGATCCGGCCACTGCTCCAGGTTGAGTTGCTGGCGCTCGAGCATCTCGAGATCCTCGGCGAAGATCTTGCCCTGGCCTTCGCGGATGTCGGCGGTCAGTGCGTGATCGTCGGGCCGGAAGTTGCGCGCCATCCCCCAGAAATACCAGATCGAGGTGTCCGTCTCGGGCGTGATGAAATCGACGACGATCGACGACGCCTTCAGGTCGGCCGGCGCGTCGTAGCCGCCGTGGCCCGCATGCGCGACGCCCACTTCGATCATCACGTGGCTCGGCGGCGCGAAGCGGCAGATCTGCCAGCGGTCGACCGGCACGTCGTCGGCCAACCCGTTGCCGCGCAGCGCCATCCGCCAGAACGGCGGCGGCATCACGTTCTCCATGAAGCGGCTCGTGACGACTTCGTCGCCGTGGCTGGTGGTCTTCGGCGGCGCTTCGTCGATTTCCTTCTGGCCGATGCTCGACGCATGCACGTAGGTTTCGTGCGTGAGGTCCATCAGGTTGTCGATCATCAGCCGGTAGTCGCAGCGGATGTGATACAGGCCGCCGCCGTGAGCCCAGGCCGGATCCTCGGCCCACGCCAGCGCGGGCAGTTTGGCGGGATCGGCTGCCGACGCATCGCCCGGCCAGACCCAGATGAATCCGTGCCGCTCGACCGCCGGGAAGCTGCGAATCGGCGGGAAGCCGCCGACACGTTGGCCGGGCATGCCGGCCGCCTTGCCGTTGCAGCCCATTTCCAGCCCGTGATAACCGCACACGAGTACGCCGTCGCGCACGAATCCCAGCGACAGCGGTGCGCCACGATGCGGGCAGAAGTCTTCCAGCGCGGCGACCTGGCCGTCCGCCGCGCGGTAAAACACCATCGACTCGTTGCAGATCTTGCGGCCCAGCGGCTTGCCGTCGATTTCATCGGGCGTGCATGCCACGTACCAAGCATTCTTGAGAAACACGTTCGTCGTCTCCTTCAGGTCGATGCCGCTGGTACGCGGCATCTCAATATTCCGTGTACTGAATGAGATTCAGTGTACTCACCGAGATTGGCGGGGGCAAGGCGAGCGGTATACTGGTTTTCCCGGGAAATGGCGCGAGGCAGCGCCATGCCGTCGGCGCGCGCCACCGGCACGCGCCGCTTACGTCATCGACTCATTCATGAAAAAAACGACTCCCGCCGACGCACCGGCTTTCCCGCTCGATCTGTACGACGAACCCGGGCACCTGATCCGGCGCGCACACCAGATCGCGGTTGCGATGTTCTACGAGAAGCTGGGCCGGGACGTGACGCCGGTGCAGTACGCGGTCCTGCGGATGCTCTACGAGTGCCCGGGGCTCGATCAGGTAACGCTCGCGCAGCGGGTCGCGCTCGACACGTCGACGACCGCGGATATCGCGGTCCGGCTCGAAGCGAAGGGATTGATCGTGCGCGAAGTGCTGCCGCGGCGTCAGCGCCGCTTGCTGCTGACGCCGGCGGGCGTCGAACTGCTCACGCATCTGATTCCGTCGGTGAAGGAATTGCGTGCCGGCCTGTTCGACGGGATGGGGGAGGACGATTCGCAGGAACTGGTGCGCCTGTTGCGCAAGTTCGTCCATTTGAACAACGAGCAGAGCCGCGCGCCGCTGCGCGTCGGCGACGAGTCATAGCGGCCCCGAACCCTCTGACGATGGGCAAGCGGCGATGAGGCGGCGGGCACGTCACCCGCCGCGCGTCACCCGCGCGTGCTGTCGCCTTCCAGCCGCCGCACGGCTTCCGCCACTTCGTTCCTGAAGCGCACGAGCGCCGCCTGTTCCGGCGCCGGCGGCTGCACGGCCGCCCACAGCATGTCGACGAGCTGCGTGGCCGTCGTTTCCGTATCGAGCTTGCGGTGCCCGAGGATCGCATCCCACAGCACGTGCTCGATCGGGCCGAACACCATCGAGCGCAGCAGGCTCAGCGGCAGGTCGGTGCGTACCTGCCCGGCCGCCTGGCCGCGCGCGAGCACGTCCATCAGCGGCGCGGTGTAGCGGCGCTGCAGCGCGGTGAGCTCGTCGCTGAGCGCATGCTGCTTCGCGCGGCCTTCCGACAGCACCAGCGCGCACAGGCCCGTGCCGTTCACCAGCATCAGCCGCAGGTGGGTGCGCACGATGAACGCGAACTGCTGCCGGACCGACGCGTCCTGCGGCATCCCTGCCTCGAATGCGGCGATGTTTTCGTCGTACCAATCCGCGATGACGCGCGCACACAGCTCGCGCTTGCCGCGGAAATAGCTGAACACCGTCGCCTCCGACACGCCCACGCGCTGCGCGATCTCGGCGGCCGTCGCATGCTCGTAACCTTTTTCGGCGAACACTTCCCGGCCGGCGCGCAGGATGTCCTGCACGCGTTGCTGGGATTTGCGCCCGGCGGGCGCGCGCGAGGGGTCGGCGCGGTCGGCTTTGACGGTGGCGGTCATGGTGTCGGCGGTAGCGGCTGTCATCTCGGCATGATATCTGAGTGTCACTCAAAAAACTATTGACGCCGAAGCCGACGAAGCGCGAAACTGTGCAAAATTTACGCTGTATCGGTCAATGAATATAGGTATTCATTCGATTTGAGCGAAACTCAGAAATCGGTGAGTACCACACACTTTCTGGAGACGGAGGAGACATGATCAACCTGCCCGGTGTGCAATTCATGCTCGGTGAAGACATCGAGATGCTGCGCGACGCCGTCGCGACGTTCGCGGCGAAGGAAATCACGCCGCGCGCGGCGGAGGTCGACCGCACCGACCAGTTTCCGATGGATCTGTGGAAGAAGTTCGGCGATCTCGGCGTGCTCGGCATGACGGTGGCCGAGGAATACGGCGGCGCGAACATGGGCTACACCGCGCACATGGTCGCGATGGAAGAGATCTCGCGCGCATCGGCGTCGATCGGCCTGTCGTACGGCGCGCACTCGAACCTGTGCGTGAACCAGATCCACCGCAACGGCACGGAAGCGCAAAAGCAGAAATACCTGCCGAAGCTCGTGTCGGGCGAACACATCGGCGCGCTCGCGATGAGCGAGCCGAACGCGGGCTCCGACGTCGTCAGCATGAAGCTGCGCGCCGACAAGCGCGGCGATCGCTACGTGCTGAACGGCACGAAGATGTGGATCACCAACGGCCCCGATTGCGACACGCTGGTGGTCTACGCGAAGACGGACGTCGAAGCCAACTCGCGCGGCATCACCGCATTCATCGTCGAGAAGGGCATGAAGGGCTTCTCGGTCGCGCAGAAGCTCGACAAGCTCGGCATGCGCGGCTCGCACACGGGCGAGCTGGTGTTCCAGGACGTCGAAGTGCCGGAGGAAAACATCCTGGGGCAGCTCAACGGCGGCGTGAAGGTGCTGATGAGCGGGCTCGACTACGAACGCGCGGTGCTGTCCGGCGGCCCGACCGGCATCATGGCCGCGTGCCTCGACGCGGTGGTGCCGTATATCCACGACCGCAAGCAGTTCGGCCAGGCGATCGGCGAATTCCAGCTGATCCAGGGCAAGGTCGCCGACATGTACACCACGTTCCAGGCGTGCCGCGCGTACCTGTACGCGGTCGGCCGCCACCTCGACTCGGCCGGCAGCGACCACATCCGCCAGGTGCGCAAGGATTGCGCGGGCGTGATCCTCTACACGGCCGAGAAGGCGACGTGGATGGCCGGCGAGGCGATCCAGATTCTCGGCGGCAACGGCTATATCAACGAATACCCGGTCGGGCGCCTGTGGCGCGATGCGAAGCTGTACGAGATCGGCGCCGGCACGAGCGAGATCCGCCGGATGCTGATCGGCCGCGAGCTGTTCGCGGAAACGCTGTAACGCCCCACGTCACGCGAACGGAGCCCCGTCGATGCCGATCATCGAATCGAAACTGAACCCGCGCTCGGAAGACTTCCGCGCGAATGCCGCCGCGCTCGAGGCGGTCGTCGCCGACCTGCGCGCGAAGATCGAGCAGCTCGCGCAGGGCGGCGGCCAGGCCGCGCGCGACAAGCACCTGTCGCGCGGCAAGCTGCTGCCGCGCGACCGCATCGCGCAACTGCTCGATCCGGGCGCGCCGTTCCTCGAGTTCTCGCAGCTCGCGGCGAACGGCATGTACAACGACGACGCGCCGGGCGCGGGCGTCATCACCGGGATCGGCCGGATCGCCGGCCGCGAATGCGTGATCGTGTGCAACGACGCGACGGTCAAGGGCGGCACCTACTATCCGGTCACCGTGAAGAAGCACGTGCGCGCGCAGGAAATCGCCGCGGAAAACCGGCTGCCGTGCGTGTATCTCGTCGATTCGGGCGGTGCGAACCTGCCGAACCAGGACGACGTGTTTCCCGATCGCGACCACTTCGGCCGCATCTTCTTCAACCAGGCGACGATGTCGGCGGCGGGGATCGCGCAGATCGCCGTCGTGATGGGCTCGTGCACGGCAGGCGGCGCGTACGTGCCGGCGATGAGCGACGAGTCGATCATCGTGAAGGAGCAGGGTACGATTTTCCTCGGCGGGCCGCCGCTCGTGAAGGCGGCGACCGGCGAGGAAGTGAGCGCCGAGGATCTCGGCGGCGGCGACGTGCATACGCGCCTGTCGGGCGTGGCCGACCATCTCGCGCAGAACGACGCGCATGCGCTGTCGATCGCGCGCAACATCGTCGGTCACCTCGCGCCGAAGATCGCGTCGCCGGTGGCGCTGCGCGAGCCGAAGCCGCCGCGCTACGACGCGAAGAGCCTGTACGGCGTGATTCCGGTCGATACGCGCAAGCCGTTCGATGTGCGCGAGGTGATCGCGCGCATCGTCGACGATTCCGAGTTCGACGAATTCAAGGCGCGCTACGGCACGACGCTCGTGACAGGCTTCGCGCACATCTGGGGCCACCCGGTCGGGATCGTCGCGAACAACGGCATCCTGTTCTCCGAATCGGCCGTGAAGGGCGCGCATTTCATCGAGCTGTGCTGCCAGCGCAAGATTCCGCTCGTGTTCCTGCAGAACATCACGGGCTTCATGGTCGGGCGCAAGTACGAGAACGAAGGCATCGCGCGGCACGGCGCGAAGATGGTGACGGCCGTGTCGAACGCGAAGGTGCCGAAGTTCACGGTGATCATCGGCGGCTCGTTCGGCGCCGGCAACTACGGGATGTGCGGTCGCGCATTCGGCCCGCGCTTCCTGTGGATGTGGCCGAACGCGCGCATCTCGGTGATGGGCGGCGAGCAGGCCGCGTCGGTGCTCGCGACGGTGCGCCGCGACGGCATCGAGGCGAAGGGCGGTTCGTGGTCCGCCGAGGAAGAGGATGCGTTCAAGCAGCCGATCCGCGACCAGTACGAGCGCCAGGGCCATCCGTATTACGCGAGCGCGCGGCTGTGGGACGACGGCGTGATCGACCCCGCGCAGACGCGCGACGTGCTGGGCCTCGGCCTCGCCGCGTCGATGAACGCGCCGATCGAAGACACACGCTTCGGCGTGTTCCGCATGTAACGGCCGGGAGGGCTGAACGATGCGATACGAAACGATCAAGGTAAGCGAAGCCGGCCGCGTGGCGACCGTCACGCTCGCGCGTCCCGACGTGCGCAACGCGTTCAACGAGACGACGATCGCCGAGCTGACCACCGCGTTCGAATGGCTCGATGCGCACGAAGGCGTGCGCGCGATCGTGCTTGCCGCGGAAGGCGCGGCGTTCTGCGCGGGCGCGGACCTGAACTGGATGAAGAAGATGGCCGGTTACTCGGACGACGAGAACCGTGCCGATGCGCGCAAGCTCGCGCGAATGCTCGAGGCGATCCATCGCTGCGGCAAGCCGGTGATCGCACGCGTGCATGGTGACGCATACGCGGGCGGCGTGGGCCTGGTGGCGGCGGCCGACATCGCGATCGCCGCCGACGGCGTGAAATTCTGCCTGTCGGAAGCGCGGCTCGGGCTGATTCCCGCGACGATCGCGCCGTACGTGGTGCGCGCGATGGGCGAGCGCGCGGCGCGTCGCTACTTCACGACGGCCGAGGTGTTCGACAGCGCGCGCGCGGCGTCGCTCGGCTTCATTCACGACGCGGTGCCGGCCGATGCGCTCGACGAAACCGTCGCGAAGCTGGCCGCGACGCTCGTCGCGAACGGCCCGGACGCGGTGAAGGCGTGCAAGCGGCTCGTCGCCGATGTCGCCGGCCGGCCGCTCGACGCGACGCTGATCGAGCAGACCGCCGACTGGATCGCGCGCACCCGTGCCGGCGCGGAAGCGCGCGAAGGGATTGCGTCCTTCCTCGAAAAGCGCACGCCGTCGTGGCGTGAATGATCGCGCAGCGCGCGTGACCCCCTCTTTCCGGACGACATCGAAGCCATGTTCGACAAGATTCTGATCGCCAACCGCGGCGAAATCGCGTGCCGCGTCGCCGCGACGTGCAAACGTCTCGGGATCGCGAGCGTCGCCGTCTATTCCGACGCGGACGCGAACGCGAAACACGTGGCTGCATGCGACGAGGCCGTGCACATCGGCGGCTCGGCCGCGGCAGACAGCTACCTGCGCATCGAGCGCATCATCGAAGCCGCGCGCGCCACCGGCGCGCAGGCGATCCACCCCGGCTACGGCTTTCTGTCGGAGAACGAAGATTTTGCGCATGCGTGCGAAGCGGCCGGCATCGTCTTCATCGGGCCGCCGGTCGACGCGATCGCGGCGATGGGGTCGAAGGCGGCCGCGAAGGCGCTGATGCACGCGGCGGCCGTGCCGCTCGTACCCGGCTATCACGGCGACGACCAGGACGCTTCCAACCTGCATCGCGAAGCCGACGCGATCGGCTATCCGGTGCTGCTGAAGGCCAGCGCGGGCGGCGGCGGCAAGGGGATGCGCGTGGTCGAGCGCTCCGACGATTTCCCGGCGGCGCTCGCATCGTGCCAGCGCGAAGCCGCGAGCAGCTTCGGCAACGATCGCGTGCTGATCGAGAAGTACCTGACGCGCCCGCGCCACGTCGAGGTGCAGGTGTTCGGCGACACGCACGGCAACACCGTGTACCTGTTCGACCGCGACTGTTCGGTGCAGCGCCGTCACCAGAAAGTGCTCGAGGAAGCGCCGGCGCCCGGTTTGCACGACGACGTGCGCCAGGCGATGGGTCAGGCGGCCGTCGCGGCCGCGCGTGCGGTGAATTACGTCGGCGCGGGCACCGTCGAATTCATCATGACGGGCGAAGCGTTCTACTTCATGGAAATGAACACGCGCCTGCAGGTCGAGCATCCGGTCACCGAGATGGTCACGGGGCTCGATCTCGTCGAATGGCAATTGCGCGTCGCCTCCGGCGAGCCGCTGCCGCTGAAGCAGGACGAACTGCACGTGCAGGGCCACGCGCTCGAGGCGCGCCTCTATGCGGAGAACCCGGCACGCGGCTTCCTGCCGTCAACGGGCACGCTGAAGCACCTGCGGCTGCCGGCCGGCGTCGAGTTCGCGATCGGTGCGTCGGTGCGCGTCGACAGCGGCGTGCGCGAAGGCGATGCGATCACGCCGTTCTACGATCCGATGATCGCGAAGCTGATCGTTCATGGCGCGGACCGTGCCGAAGCGCTGAGCCTGATGCTGCGCGCACTGCGTGCCTGTGAAGTGGTCGGCCTGCACACGAACGCCGCGTTCCTGCAGCGAATCGTTGCGTGCGCACCGTTCGCGACGGCCGATCTCGACACGGGCCTGATCGAGCGCAACCATGCCGCGCTGTTCGCGCCGCAGGAGCCGCCGCGCGCGACGCTGGCGCTTGCGTGTGCAGCGCTGTTCGCACGCGAGCGCGGCGCGGGTGAGCGGGGTTCATCGCCGTGGGGCGCGCTGCCGGACTGGCGGCTGAACGGCGGCTATCGCCGCACGCTCGAATGGCACGCGGCCGAGCGCGAAGCGGACGTGACGGTGACGTACGAGGACGGCGGCACGGGTACGCGCGTCGCGATCGGCGACGCCGCCGCGCAACCGTTCGCGTGGACGCGTGGCGCCACGCCGCTCGATTTCGACGTGACGCTTGGCGGCGTGCGCAGCAGCGGCCGCGTGTATGCGGACGGCGACCACTTCCACGTGTTCACGCAGGGCACGGCCGAGACGTTCGAATGGCGCAACCTGCTCGCGCATGCGGGTGACGCGGAGCAGGGCGGTGGCCGCCTGACTGCGCCGATGCCGGGCAAGGTGATCGCGGTGCTGGTCGAGCCCGGCCAGAAGGTCGAAGCCGGTACGCCGCTGATCGTGATGGAGGCGATGAAGATGGAGCACACGATCGGCGCGCCGAGCGCGGGCGTGGTCGCGGAAGTGCTGTACGGCGTCGGCGACCAGGTGTCGGATGGCGCGCAGTTGTTGATGATGGCGGAAGGCTGAGCGTTGCATATGCGTGAGGGCCGTTTCCGGCTCTCACGCACGGACCATCGTGCCCCGTATTATCCGATCGTCTCCGACACCATCCGGCTGCGAATACCTGATGTGCCTGCATCAGGACGACATCGCATTTCTGTGTCGTGATCGTCGCTGTCGTCGCGCGTAGACAAAAAAGAATAATTTGCGTGTCGCAGCTTCCGGATTTTTGAATAATCCCGGGATTCTCGCCGGCGACCGGCGGCTCGACATGCGCTGTCGCGCTGCCTTGCACCGGTTTGACCGTTGCAACAGTTGTTCAAAGATCGAAACCGGCCCCGTCCGGACTTCTTCGCCCAAACGAACTGACTGCTTCCTCTTGTGGAGAAAGGCCGCGCGCGATCGCAACTGCTTTCCGGTGTGTCCAGAAAAACAGGCTCGATTGGAGAAACAGTCCCGCGTTCCTGCCGGTGCGCGACATGGTTGCGTTAGCGTAATCGCCGGGATGTGCGGCCCGGTGTCCTGCGCAATGTAGCCGAGAGAAAGACTGAGATGGCGAACAAATATAAATACGGAATTCACATCGACCTTACTCCGCCAGAACTTTTCTGCCTGATTGTTATCGACGTGGCCTGTGATGAATTGGGTATCGACGATGCTGTCGGGATCGCAATGATTTTATTAGGTCAAAGGTTCGTGCCGACCAGAGGGAAATTCGGTGGAGCGGTCAAGGGAACCTCGATCGCATCCAGGGTATCGAGAAAGGTGTTGCCCTATGAACTCAAGTACAAAATTCTGCCAACGGTAACGTCATTCAAGAGTCTCCTGCTGCTCAGGATCAAATTTACCCGGGAGCTCGGCGCCTTTGTCGGGCGGGCTGTACCGGTGGTCGGTTGGATCATTACCGCTATCGATATATCAGTCATCATGTACCGCTCTACAGTCACGTACAATGGCTTGGTCAAGCAGGAGGATCGCTTTTAATGGACGGTCGTCTGATAGAGCTGGTGCGGGATGAGGCCGATTCGCCACTATGGGGTGAGCTCGAGATTACCGAGGACACGGATCTTTGCATCGACCTTGAAATTTCCGACAGGGCCATGTTGAGATTGATGCGGAGATTTTCGGAAGCGTTCGGTGTCGATATTTCCGATTTCGACGTTGATTATTATTACCCTTCCCGGAAACTGGGGCTGGGCCGATTCTTGCTGACGGTATTCAGGTCGCCATTCAGCGCCGACGCCAGGGACAAAATACTGGAGCGTCCGCTCACGATCAAGATGATGGAGACCGCGATTGAAACTGGGCGGTGGACGATGTAACCGCTCGAAAAAAACGCTTGGCTAACGAAGATATTTCGATAACCTTGCGATTGTCATCCTCCCTCCCGTATCCCCGCATGGCGCGCGCTGCGCGCACGTCGATCCTCCCGCCGCACGACACCATCGTGTAACACGTCGAAATTAGCATCTCGCCGTCGATATGACCGGAGCGCATCCGCGCCTGGGTCACGTCATCACATCCACGGAGAGACGTTATGCGAAACTCGGCCCTACGGCCCGTCGCGGTCGCTGGCCTGATCGCGCTGACCGCACTCCTCGGCGCCTGCAACGACGACGTGACCGCACCCGCCGCACCCGTCGTGCAGCAGAAGGCCGCCTGCGGCGGCGGCGTGGTCGCCACCGCGCAGATGCACTGCCCGCCCGGTTTCACCGCGCCTGCCTCCTCGCCCGCTTCCTGATCCCGGCCGTTTCCACCAGAAATCCAATCAAGAGCAACCAGCATGGCCACCCATTCGCGACGCGACTTTCTGAAGTTCTCCGCCGGCCTCGCCGGCGCGACCGCCGCCACCGCACTGCTGCCGGAATCGATCCGCAAGGCGCTGGCGATCGAGCCGAATACCGTCACGGGCACGATTCAGGATGTCCAGCACATCGTCGTGTTCATGCAGGAGAACCGTTCGTTCGACCACTACCTCGGACACCTGAGCGGCGTGCGCGGCTACAACGACCGCTTCCCGGTCACGCTGCCGAACGGCAAGCCGGTGTGGTTCCAGCCGCGCCAGGAGGACAAGGCGAGCGTGATCGCGCCGTTCCGCTACGACACGACCAACCCGGGCGTGAACGCGCAGTGCATCGGCGGCCTGCCGCATACGTGGGCGACGACGCACGGCGCGATCGACAACGGCCGCGCGGATCAATGGGCGGTGCAGAAGTCGAACATGACGATGGGCTACCACGTCCGCGACGACATTCCGTTCCACTATGCACTCGCCGATGCGTTCACCGTGTGCGACAACTACTTCTGCTCGATTCCGGGCAACACGCACCCGAACCGCATGTACCTGATGACGGGCATGGTCGACCCGCTCGGCACGGGCGGCGGCCCGCTGCTCGACAACACCGACTACATCGACAACCCGTTCGACAAGGTCCAGTTGCCGCCCTTCAGCTGGACGACCTACCCGGAACGGCTCGAGAAGGCCGGCATCTCGTGGCAGATCTACCAGCAGGGCACCGGGTTCGACAACTTCACCGGCAACTACGGCACGAACATGCTCGCGTGCTTCAACAACTTCGTGAACGCGCCGGCCGGCTCGTCGCTGCAGACGCGCGGGATGAGCACGCGTCCGATCACGCAGCTGAAGGCCGACGTGCAGGCGAACGCGCTGCCGCAGGTGTCGTGGCTGCTGCCGCCGGCCGCGTATTCGGAACATCCGAAGTTCACGCCGCTCTACGGTGCGTACTACCTGTCGACGATTCTCGATGCGCTGACGTCGAATCCGGACGTGTGGAGCAAGACTGTCCTGCTGATCATGTACGACGAGAACGACGGCTTCTTCGATCACGTCGTGCCGCCGTCGGCGCCGACGCTGCCGGGCTCCGGCATGAGCACCGTGGACGTGTCGCTCGAGCGGCACAACGTCGTGACCTCGACCCAGGCCGGCACGTACACGGCCGACAACCTGCCGTACGGCCTCGGGCCGCGCGTGCCGATGTTCGTGGTCTCGCCGTGGTCGAAGGGCGGCTTCGTCTGCTCGCAGGTGTTCGATCACACATCGGTGCTGCAATTCATCGAGAAGCGCTTCGGCGTGATGGAAACGAACATCTCGCCGTGGCGCCGCGCGATCTGCGGCGACCTGACGTCGGCGCTCGACTTCTCGAAATCGGATGCCACGCTGCCGACCCTGCCGAGCACGCAGGCGTACGTCGCGCAGGCGGACCTGCAGTGCTCGCGCGCGTCGTCGCAGACCGCGCCGGCCAGCACCGCGCAACAGGTCGTGACGGCGCAGGAGGCCGGCACGCGGCCGGCGCGCGCGCTGCCGTACGAACTGCACGTGACCGGCCAGCTCCAGGCGCAGGGCTACGCGCTGACGTTCGCGAATACCGGCACGCAAGGCGCGCACTTCTGGGTCTATACGGGTGACGCGACCGCGATGCCGCGCCGCTATACGGTCGAAGCGGGCAAGCAGCTGACCGATACGTGGGCGCTCGACGCGAACGGCAACTACCTGGTGAGCGTGTGGGGGCCGAACGGCTATTTCCGGCGCTTCGCGGGTTCGGCCGCGGCGGATGCCGGCGCGAAGCCGGAAATCACGCCTTGCTACGACACGGCCAACGGCGACGTGTACGTGACGATCGCCAACGCCGGTACCGGTGCGCTTACGGTCACGGCCACCGATGTCGCGTACGGTAGCGCCCCGCGCACGCTGACGGTGCCGGCCGGGCAGCGCATCGAGGCGCGCTGGGATCTGTCGTGCAGCAGCCACTGGTACGACCTGCAGTTCGCGGTGGCGGGGAATGCCGGGTGGACGCGACGCATTGCGGGGCACGTCGAAACCGGCAAGCCCAGCCTTACCGATCCGGCCGCCGTCGCGCCGACGATTACGGCGATCTGATCGTAGCCCGTGCGTGCCGGCGGCTCGCCGGCACGCGATGAGCGCCGTCGCTCGGGAAACGGATCGTAGTCATCCAGCGGCTTCTGCCGCTCCGGACATCGGTGTCAGCCCAGCACCCCGTCGTCGTGCGCCATCATCAGCGCGCGCATCGCGGACCACATCCCGTAGTAGTGGACGATGTAGCTGTCCGCGCGGCGAAACAGCCAGGGCGTGTTGAAGCTGACGAAATCGGCCACGCCTTCGCCGTGCAGTTGCCCGTCGCGCTCCATCGCGCGAATGAAATGCAACTGGTCGCCGTCGCTCGCATAGACGCTCGACCGGTCGTGCAGCGCGGCGATCGTCGTCATCATGTCGCGCAGCATCGCGTCGTTGCGCGCGGTGCGCCGGAATGCCATCACGCCCGAGTTGAACGCCCACTGGCCGAGATCGTGCGCGAGCAGCCAGTCGCGCCCTTCGAGCAGCGGCGCCAGCGCCTTCTGCTGGTCCGCGATCAGCACGTCGGCATCGAGCCACACGACCCATTCGTGATGCTGCAGGTACGCATGCAGCAGCCACGGCTTGAACCAGTTGCCGGTCGCGTTCAGGCCGATCTCGGCCGGAATGTCGCGATGCACGTAGAGCGTGTAGCCGTGCGTCTCGCAGTAACGCCGGAAATTCCGTTCGGCGACGCGCGCATAGCTGCCGATGTTCGGCGTGTAGAGCGTCATCAACGCAATCGGGCGGCCCGGGTTGTAGGTGCTGCGCTCGGCGGCTTCGTCCGGCGTGTTGGCGGCGTCGTGAGCGAACGAGAACATCGGCCGGCCGGCGGCACGGCATCGATTGACGTACGCGACGAGCGTGTCGCGGAAACGGGGCGTCGTGCCTTTCCGTTCGGGATCGTCCGGCGTGTCGTCGATGCTGATCGCGAACGTCGGTTCGCGGCTCCACATCGGATCGAGGTCGGGGCTGCTCGGCATGACCGGATACAGCCCGTCGATCGGGGTCATGTAGTGATGCGTGTCGAGCGCCGCGAACAGCGCGGCCTCCGAGCTCAGCCGCGGTTCGCTGCCGAGCTTGCAGCGTTGCACCAGCTGCATCACGATCGCCCGCACGGCCGCCGTATTGCGCCAGATCTGCACGTCGACCTGCGGCAACGGGGGCGCGAACGCGTCGACGAGCAGCATGTCGCGGCCGCGCATCACGCGATCGAGCGCGACGGGCTCGATGATCGCCGCATCTTCGCTGAGCAGCAGCACGAGTTCGTCGGGCTGCGCGCCGCGCAGCACATGGAGCAGTGATTCGTAGCGATGGAGCGGCCGCAGCGGCAGCGCCTGCGGCATCGCGGAGGCGTCGACGATTGCGTGGCGATAGCCGTGCGCCTGCGCGTATTGCCGGTGATTCTCGAGGCTGGCGGGCGCGTCGTGACTGAAATGGCTGAGGACGATCATCGCGCGCTCCGGAGGCCGCGAAGCGGATCACGGTGGGCGCCGGGCGCGGGGTGTGTCGGCACGGCATCGCGGCCGGGCACGCTTTCCGGCGCGTGCCGCCCCTGTTCGTGATGGATTGCCCGGGAGACTTGCGCGGCGTCGCGTTCCATTCTGTCAGCCAATTTTTTTCCGCAGCGTGGCTGCGAGGTCGTTGTCTGCCCGCGCCGGATGCCGATACCGTCCGGTCATCCCCCGGCATCCCGGCATCCCGGCATCCCGGGAGCGCGGCGGGTCGCCCGAGTATCGCACAGCCGTCCCGCCGATTGGCATGCGCCGGCCGCGCGCTGACCATCCCTGACAGTATGCGGCCGGCGCTCCGCTAGAATGCCGGCTTGCCGCCGGCGAGCGCCGCTTGACGCGGGCGGCGCATCGCGCGCTACACTGCGTCCATTCCATCCCCATCCAACCTTCCATCCTGCCGACGATGACGTCTCCTGTCCTGAACGGCCTGCGCATCGGTATCACGATCGGACTGCGTGCCCCCGACGAAAGCCTGTGGATCAACGGCATCAAGCAGAACGCGCTGTTTCTCGCGAAGCTGCTGATGGCGTCGCCGCACGGCTACCGCGTGACGCTGGTCAACACCACCGATGTGCCGCTCACCGATGCGCTGCCGTGGGATCGCCACGTATTCGACACGCGCACGTTCGACGACATGAAGGATTCGCTCGACGTGGTGATCGAGCTCGGCGGCCAGGTCAACGGGGAGCAGACGGCCTACCTGAAGGCGCGCGGCGCGAAGCTCGTCAGCTACTGCTGCGGCGTCGAGTACATCAACGTGATGGAGTCGATGCTGTTCGGCCGCCGGCTGTGGGATTCGCTGTTCATCAACCGCGGCTACGACGAGGTGTGGGCGATTCCGCAGATCGCGCCCTCGTCGCTGCCGTTCCTGCAGTCGCTGCGCCGCTGCCCGGGGCGCGTCGTGCCGTTCGTGTGGGATCCGATGTTCCTGAGTGCGCGTGCCGCGCCGCTGCCCGAGCACGGTGAATACCGGCCGCGCAGCGAGCCCGGCAAGCGGCTGACGGTGATGGAACCGAACCACGACGTGGTGAAGTTCTGCGTGTATCCGATGCTGATCATCGACGAAGCGTATCGGCGGGACCCCGACGCGATCTGCTTCGCGCACGTGACGAATGCCCTCCATCTCGCACACGACAGCCCCGAGTTCGTGATGCTGATGAACTACCTCGACATCGTGCGTGCCGGCAAGGCGAGCTTCGTCGGGCGCTTCGATACGCCGCTGTTCCTGGCCGACCTGACCGATATCGTCGTGTCGCACCAATGGTCGAACCCGCTCAACTATTTCTATTTCGACGTGTGCTGGCAGGGCTATCCGCTCGTGCACAACGCGAGCCTCGCGCCCGATCTCGGCTACTACTATCCGGACAACGACGTGCAGCAGGGCGCCGATGCGCTGCTGCGCGCGCTGCATACGCACGATGACGACTGGGAAGCTTACACGCGGCGCCAGCGCGAGATCCTTGGCCGCTATACGTCGGCCAATCCGGCCCTCGTCGCCGAATACGACGCGCTGCTCGCGAACCTGATCGGCGCATCGGCCGCATAAGGCCCGATTTTTCGCGCGACGCACACCGTCGCGCCGAATTCCGCCATCGGGATAGTCCCGCCCTAATGTCTGACGAAATAGTGCCGTTAAAAAAGAAACCGCCGAACCCGATCGGTTCGACGGTTTTGAAGGCACGAATTTGACGGCTCCGAGGGAAGTCCGTCGGAAATCATTTTAAAGGTTAACAAGTATTCAAGATTGTTAAAAATGGTTCAATCGATAATCATCATATGAATTAAATTGATATTATCGATTAAAGGCTGTTTGATTCTGTTTGAAAATTTAATAATTCGTTTGAAACAATAAAATTGGATGCTGCGATGATCGAATGACGTGCGGCAGCCGATTTTCGACGCCGGTGCCGGGCTCCGCGACGGGCTCGGCAGCGGCCGATGACACGATGCTTCACGGGCCGTTATTTATCTGATCAATTCAGGATTTCCTGATTTCGAGATCCGTAAATTGCGGGGGAGTTGAATCGGATCGGGTTGTTTAGGCGGTGGCAATAAACAGTATCCGAATCGGGGTTCCGTAATTTGCGTTAGTGTGACCTGTCGCACATTCGGTATCGTGCGTGCATGGTGTATTTCCAGTTGCTGAATATCGTTGAAAAATATCGAATTTTGACGGCGCGCCGAAGCGAACAGTACGCTCCCGGAAAAGATCGACATAACAGGATGGCCGGGTAGGCGGCGGAGCGCGTCATGGTCGGCTTGCTCCGCATGTTTCTTGAGGTCGAGCCGCGATCGGCGGCTCGCCATTTGCCGGAGCGCCGGATGAATGCGGTCGAAGCTCGCCTGGAGGCGAATCGGAAAGCGAATCGTGACGAAATCGATCTCGTGTTCGGCGCCCCCGACGATCATCCCGACCTTGCGTCGGTACGCAGTTTCGTGGAAAGCCGGCTCGGGTTCGCGCAAGAGCCCGTGTGCCGGGCCGACCTGTCGGGTGGTGTGCTGTACCAGGAATGCCTGGCGCGATTGCGGTGGGGCGAGCGCGATGCGCTGCCGCCGGTCGCGTTCCTGCCGCGCCTCGAGGCGCTCGGGCTGATGCGGTGGTTCGACCGGCTCGTGGTCGGCCGGACGATCGACGCGCTGCGTGCCGATCCGGCTGCCGTCTACGGCTGCAATGTGGCGGCGGCGAGCGCGGTGGTCGACGACGCGTGGCTGGCCATCTTCAGGCGGCTCGAGCGCGAGCCGTCGGTCGCGGCGCGGCTGGTGGTCGAGATCACGGAGACGGGGCCGCTGAATCCCGTCGCGGGGCGATCGTTCGTGAACCGCTTCCGGCAGGCCGGGTGCCGCATCGCGATCGACGATTTCGGGGTCGGTTTCAGCGCATTGAACAACCTGGTGGTCGGCAATCCCGACATCGTGAAGCTCGACCGGTCGATCCTGGCGATGATCAAGCGCAACGCGATCGGGCGTTACCAGCTCCGCCGGCTGATCGCGTTCGCGCATGAAGGGGCGCGACACGTCGTCGTCGAAGGCGTGGAGAGCGAGGTCGACCGTCAGATCATCCTGGATGCCGGCGTCGCGTGGGCGCAAGGCATCCGTTTTTCGTGGCGGCCGCCGGCCGCCGCGTGACGGCGCGGGAACAGGCGAGGTGGCGTGCCGGATGCACGCCGATGTCGGGCGTGATCGGCGCGTGGCCGGGACGAATCGCAAAGGGGCTGAGCATGGCAGGGACGAAGGCCGGAGGCGGAACGGGCACGCAGGCGGCTGGTGCGCGCGACCTCATCGCGATCACCGAGCTGGCCGACATGCTATGGCAACTGGGCGCCGAATCGACCGAGGTGCCGATCGACGTCACGCCGTATCTCGACGGCCTGAAAGCCATTGCGCGCCGCATTCAGCGGATGACGCCGCTCGACGCCGGCGGCCGCGAACTGGCGGCGCGGCACTATTACGCGGCCGTCATCGCGGGCGCGTGCGGCCACGATTCGGCCATCGCGCGTGGCGTATCCGACAGCCTCGTCAAGCCATCCGGCGGCGCCAGCCGGCCGGTGGCGCATTGCTTCGCGGTGCTCGCGCGGATGGGGCGGCGGCATGGCCGTACGTTCGCCGCGCAGAGCGGCGATCGGGTGCTGGTCTAGCGCCTGTTCACGTCCGTCACGGGCCGCGGCGCGAGACACGCGGCCCGCATCGACATCATCCGCGCGCCGCGGCCCCAATCAGGCTGCCGGCCGTCTTGATCAGCGCTTCGGCCTGAAACGCGCAGTGCCGGTTGATGACGAACGGGCCGTGGATCGAATCGGTCACGACGAAATTGCGGACGGTCTGATTCAGGGGCGGGCCGTGTGCGAAGGAGGTCAGCCGAGCGCGCGGCCGTCGAACAGCTGCCGGATCTGCGCGGAATACGCGTGGACGTTGTGCTCGGCGAGCGTGTCGACCTGGTGCAGGCAGCGGCGGGCCGCGGCCGCATAGTCGTCGAGCCGCGCGTCGTGCGTCTGCGCCGCGGTCGCGATCGCACGCGCCGCATCGAAGATCTCGAAGTCCGGGTAGTAGTAGCCGACGTCGCGCAGGAACGGCGAGTTGTGCACGAGCGGGTAGTTGCCGTACAGCGCGTCGTACAGCAGGTAGTTGAGGCCGTTCTCCCAGTGATGGGACACGACGATGTCGGTGTGATGCGCGGCCCAGGCGACGAACGGCGCGCGCACGTCGGCGGTCGCCTTGCCGTCGCGCACCATCTCGAGCCCGAGCGCGAGATGCTTGAAGGCGACGTTTTCCTTCTTGTCGAACGTGTTGGTCATGAACACGTGCTCGACGAGCTCCGGATGCTCGACGTAGCACGCGTTCGCGGCGAGCATCGGCACGATCGCGCTCTTCACGACGTTCAGGTTCGGTTCGAAGAATGCAATGCGCTTCGCGGTGCCGTGGTTGCGGTAGCCGAAGCGCGCCTTCAGTTCAGGATCGGCGTCGAGGCTGCGTTCGATGAAATACGGCGACCAGATGTGCGGCAGCTCGATCACCGGCGCGCGATAGACGGCCCGGAAATACGCCGCGCACGTGTGCATGTGCTGCGGGTTGGTCCAGATCTCGTCGAACTGCACGCGGTTCGGGTTCGGCCGCCACGGATTCTTCTCGAAGTTGATCGTCTCGACCGCGATCACGTAGTCGTTGCCGAAGCGGTACGACACGCACTTGCCGCCGCGCCGGCGTACCGCATCCGTGTGGGTCTGGTCGATGAACGCGTTCATCTCGATCAGCAGGTCGGTCTGGTGGACGACGGCCGACAGCGGCCGCAGCGCGTCGCCGAACGCGTCCATCATCAGCGCCTGCGGATAGTCGGTGATGCCGTCGTCGTGCGCGAGCCAGACCTCGCCGATCAGCGGCGACTGCTTCAGCAGCATGTACAGGAACACGCAGTGCTGGTTCGCGCCGTTGTACCAGATCGACTGTGTCGCGTCGCGCTGCACGTTCATCGTTATCGCGACATTGAGTTTCATCGGATCGGCTCCGTGGGGCGCGCGGCGCGCGGGTTATTGCGCGAAATTCTGCGACTGACGCGGCACGTAGCCCGTCAGGTGCCAGCGGCCGTCATCTTCGAGGCGGAAGCTCAGCTTCTCGTAGACCGTCGCGCCGCTCGTCAGCGTGGTCGTGAAGTCGACGTTCGCGTACAGCCCGTCGGGCGTCGTCGCCGCATTCGTGTAGCGGATGCGCGTGACCTGCGCCCAGCCGCGACGGCTGACCGTGCCGACCGACTGGCGTGCACGCTGCATGTCGGCCGCGAACTGGTCCTGCTTGATGCGCGCCTTCACGAACGGGGCTGCGTCGGTCCATACCGCGCCGTACTGGCCGGCATCGAGCTGCTTGAACACCGCATCCGAGTCGCGGAGTAGCGCGTCGGCCGATTCGCCGGCGGATTGCGCGTGCGCGCCGATCGCGATCGAAGCGACGGCGCAGCCGATCAGCCATTTGGCGCGGATGAGGGGCGGGCGTGCGGTCATGTCGGAGTCCGGAAAGGGCGGCGCGTCACGCGTCGCGATAGAGGGTGGCGATCGCGTCCGTGTAGGCGGCGACGTTCTCGGGGTTGTAGATGCTGACGGAACTGAGCACGTGCCGCGACTGCTCGCGGTACGCCTCGAGGTTCGCGTCGTGTTCGGTGAACGCCTTCAGCAGCGCGCGGCCGCCGGCCTGGCAGTCGAAGTCCGGATAGAAATACCCGGCCTTGCCGAGGAACGGCGAGTTGTGGATCAGCGGATAGTCGCCGTACAGCAGCTCGTAGTACAGGTAGTTCTGCGCGTTTTCCCACGTGTGCGACACCACCGCATCGCCGTAGGCAGCCATGAACTCGTACACCGCGTAGCGGCTTTCGAACGTCGTGATCCCGTGGTTCACGATGTCGAGGCTCTTCGCGAAGTGGACGAACGTCGCGTGTTCCTTCAGGTGCAGCGTGTTGCACACGCGCACGAACTCGAGGAAATCCGGTTTCGCGCGATACGCTTCCTCGGCCACCAGCATCGGAATGACGCTCGTCTTCACCATGCAGATGTTCGGCTCGAACATCGTCACGCGCCAGCGCGGCTTGCCGGGCTCATAGCCGAACGACAGTCCGGCGCCGAGCGTCGCGCGTGCCTTGTCGAACAGCATCGGGTGCCAGATGTGCGGGACGATCGTGACGGGCGCGCGCAGGCCCGTCTGGTAATAGTGCAGGCACGAGCGCTCGAATTCGGGGATCGTCCACACGGCGTCGTACGGCGCGCCCGAGAACAGGAAACCCGACGGCTTGTCGAACATCGCGCGTTCGATGTCGATCACGTAGTCGTTGCCGACCCGCATCGTGACGACCTTGCCGCCGCGCTCGCGGAACGCGCGCAGGTAGTCCGCGCCGAACTGCGCGCTCATTTCGATCAGGACGTCGCAGCGTTCCAGCGCTTCGTCCATCGACAGCAGCGGCACGTCCCATTCGCCGAGCATCATCTGCGGATCGGCGACCTGTTCGCCGCCGTTCACCATCACGGCGTCCGCGACGAGCGGCGACTGGCGCAGCAGCAGGATCAGCAGCAGGCAGTTCTGGAAGATGCCGTTTTCCCACAGCGACTGGCCGGCGCCGCGCACGAACAGCGACACGCCGACGACGAGACGCTTGCCCTCGCCGGGCGCTTGACGGGCATTGGAGTCCGACATGCGTATGCTCCGGTTCAGGCGACCAGACGCGAGACGAACGCGTCGAGGTTCGCGGGGTTGTCGATCGAGACCGACTGCAGCAGCCGGCCGGCCTTCGCGCGGTAGTCGTCGAGGCGTTCGTCGTGATGCAGCCAGGCCTCGAGCAGCGCCCGGCCGCCCGCGGCGGAATCGAAGTCCGGGTAGTAGTAGCCGGCGTCGCCGATCAGCGTCGAGTTGTGGATCAGCGGGTAGCCGCCGTACAGCACGTCGTAATACAGGTAGTTCTGCCCGTTTTCCCAGTGGTGCGATACGACCGCGTCCGCATGGCGCGCCATGAAGCCCGGCAGGTCGAGGCGCGGCTCGAAGGTCGCCTTGTGCTGGCGCACGAGGTCGAGGCTGTTCGCGAAGTGCACGAAGGTCGGATGCTCCTTCATGTGCAGCGAATTCACGACGAACATGTGCTGGACCGCGTCCGGGCGCGCACGGTAGAACGCGTCGCACGCGAGCATCGGGTAATGGCAGGACTTGGCGACCGAGATGTTCGGTTCGAGCATCGCCAGGTGCCACGGGCGGCGGCCCGGCCGATAGCCGAACGTCGCGCCTTCCGCGGCGAGCGCGGCGATGCGGCGATCGAGGAAGTACGGCGACCAGATGTGCGGCATCAGGTGGACCGGCGCGCGCAGGATGGTCTGCAGCATCGGCGCGGCCGTCTTGTCGTATTGCGGCAGCAGCCACACTTCGTCGAACGGCGCGCCGTTGAAGATGTGCCCCGACGGTTTGCCGAAGATCGGGGTTTCGCACAGGCCGGCATACACGTGCCCGCAGAAGAACGCGGCGATTTTCTTGCCGAGCGCCTTCATGTGCCTGAGCCATTCCACCGGCAGCTGCGCGCCCATTTCGATCACGACGTCGAGTTCGTGCGTGACGTCGGAAGGCTTCACGAGCGGGATGTCGAGGCCGTCGAGTTCGAGGCCGGCCGGCAGCGCGCTGGCGTCGCCGCCGTTCAGGAAGTAGACGGGGCCGACGCGATCCGAGCGCTTGAGCATCATCGCGAGGAACGCGATGTTCTGGTGGATGCCGTTTTCCCAGATTGCCTGGCCGTCGCGCGCAAACAGCGAGATGCCGACCGCCGGCCGTTGCTTGCGGGTGCCGCCCGAGGCGGCTTCATTGATGTCCGTCACCGGTTGGTTTCCTCTGCGGCGTCGTGCGTCCGGGCATCGCGTCGAGCGTCTGGCCTGGAAGCGGCGCGCCGTGGATCGTCATGGTTGCATGTGCGCCGGTGCGCCGCGGCGGGCGAATCGGGCGACCGGGTTCGCGAGGGCGGCAGCCGGTTTCCGGCGTGTCGTCGGGCACGCCTGGCACGGCGTGCGATTCGGGCAGGCTGCCCCGGCGACTGTCTGCGGCGATTGTGGCACGGAAATCACCGGTTTTGGCGGGACGTGACGAACTTTGACATAGCCGACGACCAACGGAAACGGGCGCCGGCGAAGCGGCGCCCGGGCGGTCCGGCGGCGGTCCGGCGGCGGTCGGGTGCGCGCCCGGCGTGGCGCTGGCGGCCGGCCGGATCGGGGCGCCGCGCGCGGCGGCGGCCCGCTCAGTGCTGCAGGCGGATTTCGACGCGGCGGTTACTGGCGCGGCCTTCCGGCGTCGCGTTGGACGCGACCGGATCGGCCTTGCCGCGACCCGTGACCGTCAGCGAGTCGGTCTTCAGGCCGTGCGCCTTCAGGTACGCCGCGACGGATTCGGCGCGGCGCTTCGACAGCGCGAGGTTGTAGTCGTCGCTGCCCACCGAATCCGTGAAGCCGGTGACGCTCACCTGCGAGTACGTATGGTCGGCGCGCTCGCTCAGCAACCGGTCGAGCGATTCGCGCGCGGTCGGGGCGAGCGTTGCGTGGTCGGTCGCGAACAGCGCGTCGCCCGACAGGTTCACCTGTTCGACGACGGCTGCCGCCGGCGCGGCGGCCGGGGCCGAAGCCGCCTCGGCCGGCGCCGCGCCGCACTGGAACACGAGTGTCGCGGGATCGGATTTGTCGCGCAGCGCGCGGGCCGAGTCGACGGCGCGCACCGGCTCTTCGCCGCAAATCTTGCGGGCGGCCTTCATGCAGGTTTGCGGGCCCGACAGCAGGCCGTGGCAGTCCACCTGGAAGGTCCGCACGCCGTCGCGCGGCTGCAGTTCGGAAGCGCTGAAGGTCGGGCCGGATGCGGTCGAGCACGCGGCGAGGGCCGTTGCGGAAAGTGCGAGCGCAAGAGCGAGTTTGTTCACGGTTACATCCTCAATGCTTGGGTTGACTGAAGCCCGCCACGGGTGGCGCGGCGGGCTCGTCCGGCCGTCGTGGGCCGCCGCTGGCCGTCCGGCTGGCGAGCCGGGCGGCCTGGCGGCGCGACGCGTTACTTCCACTGGTACAGCATGCCGGCGCCGATCACCTTCTGACCGCCGCTGAAGCCGCCGTTGATCGACGCCTTCAGGTTCTCCGTGATGCGAGCCTGCATGTTGACCGCCATCGCCTTCTGGCCGAGGAAGGTCGACGTACCCACGCCCATCCCGAAGTTGGCATCGCGATCGAGCTGCGGGATCGAGGCCATCGCGCCGACAGCCGCGATACCCTGCTTCGCCATCTGGTCGGTCTGCTGCAGTTGCGAACCCAGTGAGTTGATCTGCGCCTGCTGGCCCGACAGTGCCGTCGACAGCGTCGTCTGCACTTGCGTCAGCTGGTTCACGTTCACCGCGTCGGTGCCTTGCGTACCCGGCGCGACGTTCGTGATCTGGCGCTGCTGCTGGTCGCTGCCGACCGACACCACGTTCGAGCGGCCGCCGTCGTTGGAGCCTGCGCCGATCGCCACCGAGTTCGAACCCGTGGTGACGGTCGGGACATCGGTGCCCTTGCCGTTCATGTCGGCCGCGATGCCGTTGTTGTTGTTGGAACGAATCGTGTTGTTGTTGATCGTCGTCGACAGCGAGTTCAACGTGTTGTTGATGTTGGTCACGCCGGTCGACAGCGACGCCACGTTGCTGTTCGTCGTGCTCAGGCCGGTGGACAGCGAGCCGATGCCGGTCGAAGTCGACGTCGACAGCGAGTTGACGTTGCTGTTCGTCGTGCTCAGGCCCGTCGACAGCGAGTTGATCGCGGTCGAGGTCGACGTGGACAGCGACGACACCGAGCTGTTCGTGCTGCTCAGGCCGGTGGACAGCGAGTTGATGCCCGTCGACAGCGACGCGACGTTCGACGCGGTGGACGTCGACAGCGTGTTGATCGCATTGTTCGTCGCGTTGAGCTGGCTGCCGTTGATCGCGTCCGTGCTGCTGGCCGAGATCTGGCCGGCGGCGACGTTCGTGATCTGGCGTTCCTGGCCCGGTGCGCCGACGCTCACCACGCCAACCGGCGAGCTGCCCGCGAAGAAGTACGTGGTGCCGCCGATCGTTGCGCTCGACGTCGGGTTCGCGGCACTCGTGACCGAGTTCGCGCCGAGTGCGATCGAGTTGGCGACGTTGGCCTGCGCATTCGTGCCGAAGGCGAGCGCGTCGGCGGCCGTTGCCTTGGCAGCGGAGCCGTACGCTTGCGCGCCGGTGGCGCTTGCCGTGGCCTGGTTGCCGAGCGCGATCGTGTTGTCCGCGGTGGCCTGGTTCGAGCTGCCGAGTGCGAGTGCGCTCGCGCCGTTGGCCGTGTTCGCGTTGCCGAGCGCCACTGCGCCGTTGCCGGTCGCCGTGTCGTTCGCGCCCATCGCCACTGCGCCGGTACCCGTTGCGATGCTCGGGTCGCCGATCGCGACCGCGCCGTCGCCGGTTGCCGTGTTGCCGGAGCCGATCGACACGGCCTTGCCGCCCGTTGCCGATGCGTTCTGGCCGATGGCGACCGCGCCTGCCGACTGCGCGTTCGAACCGTCGCCGACCGCGACGCTGCTGGCGCCTGCCGCGCTGGCGTTCACGCCGGCTGCCAGGGCGTTGGTGCCCGTTGCGCCCGTGTTGTCGTAGTTGGCTTGCTGCACGCCGTTGTCGTTGACGCTGTAGTAGTGCGTCTTCGCGGCATTGATCGCGGTCGAGGTCGAGGTCGACAGCGACGTCACCGAGCTGTTCGTGCTGCTCAGGCCGGTGGACAGCGAGCCGATGCCGGTCGACGTCGACGTGGACAGCGACAGGATCGTGCTGTTCGTGCTGCTCAGGCCGGTGGACAGCGAGTTGATGCCGGTCGAGGTCGACGTGGACAGCGAAGTGATCGAGCTGTTGGCCGACGAGAGGCCGGTCGAGGTCGAGGTGGACAGCGAGGTCACCGAACTATTCGTCGAGCTGAGGCCGGTGGACAGCGAACCGATCGAGCTGGTGGCCGACGAGAGGCCGGTCGAGGTCGAAGTCGACAGCGAGGTCACCGAACTATTCGTCGAGCTGAGGCCGGTGGACAGCGAACCGATCGAGCTGTTGGCCGACGAGAGGCCGGTCGAGGTCGAGGTCGACAGCGAAGTGATCGAGCTGTTGGCCGACGACAGGCCGGTCGAGGTCGAGGTCGACAGCGACGTGATCGAGCTGTTGGCCGTCGAGAGGCCGGTCGACGTGGAAGTCGACAGCGACGTAATCGAGCTGTTAGCCGAGGACAGGCCGGTCGAGGTCGAAGTCGAGAGCGACGTGATCGAGCTGTTGGCCGACGAGAGGCCGGTCGACGTGGAAGTCGACAGCGACGTGATCGAACTGTTGGCCGACGACAGACCCGTCGAGGTCGAGGTCGACAGCGACGCAACCGAACTATCCGTCGAGCTGAGTCCGGTGGACAGCGAACCGATCGAGCTGTTGGCCGACGAGAGACCCGTCGAAGTCGAGGTCGAGAGCGACGTCACCGAACTATTCGTCGAGCTGAGGCCAGTGGACAGCGAACCGATCGAGCTGTTAGCCGACGAGAGACCCGTCGAAGTCGAGGTCGAGAGCGAGGTCACCGAGCTATTCGTCGAGCTGAGGCCGGTGGACAGCGAACCGATCGAGCTGTTTGCCGACGAGAGACCCGTCGAAGTCGAGGTCGAGAGCGAGGTCACCGAACTATTCGTCGAGCTGAGGCCGGTGGACAGCGAACCGATCGAGCTGTTTGCCGACGAGAGGCCGGTCGAGGTCGAAGTCGACAGCGAGGTCACCGAACTATTCGTCGAGCTGAGGCCGGTGGACAGCGAACCGATCGAGCTGTTAGCCGACGAGAGACCCGTCGAGGTCGAGGTCGACAGCGACGTGATCGAGCTGTTGGCCGTCGAGAGGCCGGTCGACGTGGAAGTCGACAGCGACGTAATCGAGCTGTTAGCCGACGACAGGCCGGTCGAGGTCGAAGTCGACAGCGACGTGATCGAGCTGTTGGCCGACGAGAGGCCGGTCGACGTGGAAGTCGACAGCGACGTGATCGAACTGTTGGCCGACGACAGACCCGTCGAGGTCGAGGTCGACAGCGACGCAACCGAACTATCCGTCGAGCTGAGTCCGGTGGACAGCGAACCGATCGAGCTGTTGGCCGACGAGAGACCCGTCGAAGTCGAGGTCGAGAGCGACGTCACCGAACTATTCGTCGAGCTGAGGCCCGTGGACAGCGAACCGATCGAGCTGTTAGCCGACGAGAGACCCGTCGAGGTCGAGGTCGACAGCGACGTCACCGAACTATCCGTCGAGCTGAGGCCAGTGGACAGCGAACCGATCGAGCTGTTAGCCGACGAGAGACCCGTCGAAGTCGAGGTCGAGAGCGACGCAACCGAACTATCCGTCGAGCTGAGTCCGGTGGACAGTGAACCGATCGAGCTGTTGGCCGACGAGAGACCCGTCGAAGTCGAGGTCGAGAGCGACGTCACCGAGCTATTCGTCGAGCTGAGGCCGGTGGACAGCGAACCGATCGAGCTGTTAGCCGACGACAGACCCGTCGAGGTCGAGGTCGACAGCGACGTCACCGAACTATCCGTCGAGCTGAGGCCCGTGGACAGCGAACCGATCGAGCTGTTAGCCGACGACAGGCCGGTCGAGGTCGAGGTCGACAGCGACGTCACCGAACTATTCGTCGAGCTGAGGCCAGTGGACAGCGAACCGATCGAGCTGTTGGCCGACGACAGACCCGTCGAGGTCGAGGTCGACAGCGACGTCACCGAACTATCCGTCGAGCTGAGGCCCGTGGACAGCGAACCGATCGAGCTGTTAGCCGACGAGAGACCCGTCGAAGTCGAGGTCGAGAGCGACGCAACCGAACTATCCGTCGAGCTGAGGCCGGTGGACAGCGAACCGATCGAGCTGTTGGCCGACGAAAGACCCGTCGAGGTCGACGTGGACAGCGAAGTGATCGAGCTGTTTGCCGAAGACAGGCCCGTCGAGGTCGAGGTCGAGAGCGACGTGATCGAGCTGTTGGCCGACGACAGGCCGGTCGACGTGGAGGTCGAGAGCGACGTGATCGAGCTGTTGGCCGAGGACAGACCGGTCGACGTCGACGTCGAGAGCGAGGTGACCGAGCTATTGGTCGACGAGAGGCCGGTCGAGAGCGAACCGATCGAGCTATTGGCCGACGACAGGCCGGTCGAGGTCGAGGTCGAGAGCGACGTGATCGAGCTGTTGGCCGACGACAGACCCGTCGAGGTCGACGTGGACAGCGACGTGATCGAGCTGTTGGCCGACGACAAGCCGGTCGAGGTCGATGTGGACAGCGAGGTGACCGAGCTATTGGTCGACGAGAGGCCGGTCGAGAGCGAGCCGATCGAGCTATTGGCCGACGACAGGCCGGTCGAGGTCGAGGTCGAGAGCGACGTGATCGAGCTATTGGCCGACGACAGACCCGTCGAGGTCGACGTGGACAGCGACGTGATCGAGCTGTTGGCCGAGGACAGACCGGTCGACGTCGACGTCGAGAGCGAGGTGACCGAGCTATTGGTCGACGAGAGGCCGGTCGAGAGCGAGCCGATCGAGCTATTGGCCGACGACAGGCCCGTCGACGTCGACGTCGAGAGCGAAGTGATCGAGTTGTTAGCCGAGGACAGGCCGGTCGAGGTCGAGGTCGACAGCGACGTGATCGAGCTGTTGGCCGACGAGAGACCGGTCGACGTGGAAGTCGACAGCGACGTGATCGAGCTATTGGCCGAGGACAGACCGGTCGACGTCGACGTCGAGAGCGAGGTGACCGAGCTATTGGTCGACGAGAGGCCGGTCGAGAGCGAGCCGATCGAGCTATTGGCCGACGACAGGCCCGTCGACGTCGACGTCGAGAGCGAAGTGATCGAG
>NZ_JAAGPH010000057.1:0-45516 GCF_017104705.1 Burkholderia sp. Se-20373
GCAGTTCAGGCAGCGGCCCTCGGGCCGCTGCCTGACGCGCTACAGTTTGTCTCTTTTTCTTCATCGGCATATCCATGGCCTTTACACCTCATGATATGCCTCGCCCACGAAATCACGGATAGGTCCGACGCAGCAGGTGCTCGAAAGCGCCTGAGTCGCAGCGCTCGTGTCAGCGAGCCGTGATTATGCCCATTTAGCCACACCCATGGAGTAACCCATCCGTTTCCCACGGGTTCAGAGAAGCGGGATTATGCAGCCATGGCCAGTCGCTGCTTTGACGCAAATCCGCCCAAAACAATGTTCGGGCGGCCAGATTGTAGTCCGTATCCACTCGGTTACGAAACGCTATCGGTATGAGTGCCAGCGCCTACTCACATATGTAATATGCACAATCCGACGATGGCTCCGTGGCACCCTTTCCGTCCCGTACGAGCACCGCATCCCACAAACATCGATGCCAATCATGTCGGGATGCCGAAGTAGACAACTTCAAAATCCTTGGTCAACCCCGAATGTTCCTCTGGGAATACGCTCACGAAATCAGCGTCGTTATCGATCCGTTCGCTCGATGAGAATATTGCAGCGTTCGTCCTTGAATGACTGTCGATGGTCAGCACGACCAGCGTGTTTTTTTGTCCAAGAAACACTGCCCGCCGACAGGGGCCTGGATCTTCTATGTCGTCGAAGAACTCAACCCCACGCTTCACTAGGTCCGCCTCCGAGCACTTGATGTACCCCCAATCTGCAATTTTGGCCGGATTAGCCCGGAAAGCCTCATCCAAGGAATGGTAGTAGGTCGTCATTTCTGTGTGTTCTTGGTTACGGTGATGGCAATTTGCGCCACGTCGCCACTCTCTGAGAGGGTGCAATGAGAGCTGTGGCCCGGGTGCCACGTCACTAAGCCGCCGGGAATCACACTCGTCGGTTTAGCTGGCGTATAAAACTCGAGTCCTCGCTGTCCATCCGGAAGTGGGCCATCGTAGGCATTGATTCGAACGACACCCATCCCCTTGTGAGAAGCGGTGCCCGTATGGACGCCAGTTGCTTCCTGTTCGGCGGCTCGCTCTGGTGGCTGCGTCGGAGACTCGACTCTATGGAATGGCCCATGAAGGTTCGACGTATCAGGACAACACTTGGGGCACTTGGTACGGGACTGCTCCCCGATATTCCTACCGCCTCCCAACCGAGCGAGACCCAGCGGGTCAACCCACTCGATTGGATTGGGCGCGTACTGATGCAGATTAATACCACCGCGCAGGCCTATGGGGTCTGTCGAAACGTATCGCCCGACGGTCGGATCATAGTACCGATACCGGTTATAAGCGAGCCCCGACTCCTCATCAACCTGCTGCCCCTGAAACCGTAACGGATTCTTCGGTACGATCCCCGCCGCCTTCGAGGCCCGCGCAATCACCTCCCGCGCTTCCCCCCACGCCTTGTACGACGCCTCCCACACCACGTCCCCATAGTCATCCGTGAGAAGCTGCGGCGTGCCGATCTGGTCACAGTGGTAATAGAACAGCTTCGCGCCGGCCCGCCGTTCCGGCACCTTCTGCAGCGGATCCTCCTCCGGCACATACCGGTCGGTACTCTTCCACTCCGGCGTCTCGATCCCTTCAACCGGCTCGGCCACGTACTGCACCAGAGGCACGAACGTCCCCGGCTCGTAGATATAGTGCGTCCCGCGCTCGCCATCGCTTTCATACGCCAGCGCGTCGCCGTCCCACCCGAACACCGTGCGCTCGCCGTTCACCTCCTTCGCGATCCGCCGGCCGAACGCGTCGTAGAAATACCGCGACTGGCTCTGCCTCGACGCCTCGGCGACCCGCGCCGACAGCAGGCGATTGAATTCGTCCCACTCGTACTCCTGCTCACCCGCCGGCGTGCGTTTGCGCACCAGGTTCCCGCGCGCGTCGTACTCGAAGTGCGCCCCCGCATAGGACTTCAACAGGTTGCCCAGCACCTTCGGCACATCGACCGGCAACGTGCTTTCCGCCCTCACCGGGCTCGGCCGCGACGCCGGCACCTCTCTCGCCTGCACCGGATCGATGATGTTGCTCGCCGGATCGAACGCAAACCGCTCCTTCGCGACCGGACTGATCGCCTCGATCAATCGGCCGACCGGATCGTAGCGATAGTCCGTCCCGCCCTTGCGGCTGTCCTCGATGCGCGACAACTGCCCCGCCGCGTCGTAGCGATACCGACGTTCGACCAAAGGCACGGGCGACGTCGACCGCTGAACCGTCTGCTGCAATACTCGCCCCGCCGGATCGTAGGTCGTGCGCTGCCCGACTTCGCTCGACAGCACGCGCACGGTTTCCCGGTGCAGGTCGTCACGCTCGAACTGCACGCGCTCCTCGCCGTCCAGCAGCATTCCATGCACATGCCCCGAGCCATACATCAGCCAGTCGACCGTGTGGCCATCCGGCCGCACGGTCTTCCGCCGATTGCCGAGTTCGTCGTATTCGTGATGCCACACATAGCTGCGCCGCTCGCCGAACAGATCGTAGGCGTGATGCTCGCGCACCAAATTGCCGACCGGATCGAAGAAGAACTGGACACGGCTGTATCGATTCACCGCCTCGATCAACCGGCCGCCCGGATCGTAGGCAAAGCACTCTTCGCGCTCCCCCGCAACCCGCTTCAGCAAGCGGCCGTACGCGTCAGAATCGATCGACGTCACGCACCCCGCCTCGTCGACGGAAGCGAGACTGCCGCTTTCCTGATCGTATCGATAACGCGTCGACTTCCCGTCGAAGCCGACTTCCTCGATCAGGCGCCCCGCCGGGTCGTAGCGAAACTGGTACGTCGCAAGGTTCGCATCGGTCAGCGCGCTCAGCCGGCCCAGTCGATCGTAGCGATACGCCAGCGTCTGCCCTAGCGCATCCGCGCGGCTCGCGATCCGGCCGGCGGCATCGTAGCTGTATCCGGTCGACCGGTTGAGTTGATCGGTGTGCCGCAGCAGCCGGCCCTCGGGATCGTATTGCACTCGCTCGACGCCGGCGGGCGAACGAATCTCGGTCAACTGTCCGTTCGAACCATAGCCATAGGCAACGACGCCGCCGGACGCATCCTTTGATTCGGACACGCGGCCAACGTCGTCGTACCGCCACTCCGTCTTTTTCCCGGAGCAATCGGTATAGCTCGCCAATTGCCCAGCGTCGGTGTATTCGATCGACTTCGACCCGCCCTTGGCATCGGTGATTTTCACCGGCAGCCCCTGGTCGTTGTAGACGTACTTCGTCACACGCTCGAGCGGATCCGTTTCCTCTACGAGATTGCCCGCATCGTCATACTTCCGCTGCCACACGTACCCGTTCGGATCGACGAGGCGAACCATCTGGTCCTTGTCGTCGTACGCCATCTCGACGACGCTGCCGTCCGCGCGCTCATGCTGAACGAGATTGCCGCGTGCGTCGTACTCCCTCCGCTCGATGCTGCCATCCTGGCGGATGTGCAGCACCAGATTGTGATGGGCATCGCGCCGGAACCACTCCTGGTTGCCGTCCGGATAGACGATCCGGTACACGTAGCCGTGGATGTTGAAGTAGTACCGCGTCATCTGGCCCAGCGCATCGGTCACATAGGTCAGGCGGATATTCGGATTCCACGCGAGCCGGATATCGAGGCTGCCGTCGTCCGCGTATTCGCGGATGCACTTCGCGTCCGCATTGTCGTCCGCATCCGCGCCGTCCCACTCGAGCGTCATGCCGCGCCCCGTGCGATCGGTATAGCGCGTCACGAGATGGCGATGGTACTGATAGGTCCGGGCGTTGCGATGGCGATCGACCGCGCGCACGAGATCGCCTTCGCCATCGTATTCGTAGCTCGCCAGAGCACGGCGCCCGCCGTCCTTCAGCACCTGCTCGATCTGCACGATGCGGCCGTGCTTGTCGTGCTCGAACGCGAGCACGTTGCCGCTCGCGTCGATCAGTCGCGCGAGGCGATCGAGCGTATCGTAGTCGAGCGTGATCGTATTGCCTGCGCGGTCCTTCTGCATCGCGAGCCGGAACGCGTCGCCGCGGCGCTCGTACACATGCAGCGCGACGTGACCGTAGGCGATCGTCACCCACGTCTCGTCGAGACGCGACAGCGTCAGGTTCTCCGACAGGTCGTCGTGCACCGCGCCGACCGCGAGCGCCGGATAGTCGATGCTGCGCCCTTCCGCATCGCGATAGATCCACCGTCCGTTATCGATATCGATCCGGGTCGTATACGGCGTAATCCAGCGCGCGCCCAGTTCGCCATCGTCATACGCGGAGAGCCGCGAGCGATAGGTACGCTCCCAGACGAGCGGCAGCGCGCCCGGCAACTCGAAATCCACGTGCGAGAACGTTTCATCGCCGAACGCGAAATCGATCGAAGCCGGCGACGCACCCAGCCCGCATGCCTTGCATCCGCTCTTCCCCGGCCCCTCCGCCGGCGCCTGACCATTGGTCTTCTCGAGCCCTTCCTGCCCACGCGTTTTCTTCGCCTGGCTCCTTCCGCCCACCTTGACGTCCGCACTCTGCTCGTGAAGCTTCGCGCGTGCCTTGACGCGCCCGACAGCCTCGATCAGTTGCAAAACCAGCCACATCATCTTGCCTTCTTCGCTGCCGGCGAGCGAACGGATCGACGTCGCGATCTTCGGCGCTTCGCTCCGAAGGAAGGTCACCGTGCCGCGAAACGGCTCGAGCCAGGCATCCGGCGCGAGTTTCGCCATCGTGCCCGCAGTCTTGTTCGCGACCTTCTTGCCGAGCGCCTTCGTGCCCTCGTACGCGAACTGGATGCCGTCACCCACCCGACTGGGGCTGTACCAGGGCCGGTTGTCCGCCATCTTCTTCGCGAGCTGCTGCTGGCGTTTCAGATTGGCGTTGGCATCGAAGAGCTGTCCGTGCAGCGCCTTGTCCATGCCGGTCGCCAGCGCGATCATCAGCTCCTCGCATTTCGACGCGCATCCGTTGAGCAGTTCGACGAGGCCGGCCTTCAGCTTGTTGAGGAAATCCTCGATCTCGGTCGCGCACGTCGCGTTGATGTGCGTCACCAGCACGGAGATGATCGCTGCGCCGAGATTGTTGCGCGTCATCAGCAATTCGTGGCGAACGAGTGCGAGCAGCGGGCGCGCCGACATCCGGAATGGTGCGAGCGTCGGCGGAATCGGAATGATGCCGAGCAGGTTGATCGCGAGGCTCATGTAATCGAGCACCTGACCGCCGCGCTTCTCGACGATTTCGGCGATATCGCCGAGCGCGTCAACCATTGCCATGATGTTGCCGACAATCGGCACAGCACCGGCAAACGTCTTCACGTCCTCGAATGTGATGTGGTTGCCGCTGATCTTGCGCAACCACGCGTCAAAGCGGTTGCCGACTGCCGCGACGTCCTTGGCCGAAACATCGCTGAGCCAGGTAACGGCCTGTTCCTTCTCAGCGCCAGGTGGAAGCTGTTGTGCCATGTCGTTCTTCGTTCAAGTCACGAATTGTTGTTCTAGACGGCTGAGGCGCCGCCCTCTCAGGATTTCAGCGGTCCGCCGAACCCGCTCGTCGGCAGCTTCATGCCGGTGGCCCCGGCAGCGGACGCCACCGTCGTGGCGCCCTTGCCAGCGATTCCCGCAACACCCGGCAGCGCCCCCTGCAATGCTCCGGAAGCCGCATTCGCCACCGGTGCGGCCAGCGCCGCAAGGCCGCCCTGCCGCGCGGCCTGCACCATCCCGGCCACCTGCTTCGCGGCGCTGCCCAGGCTCGAAGCCGTCTGCAAGGCAGACACCGCACCTGCCCCGCCTAGCGCACCTGCCGCCGCCGGCAACGCGGAACTCGCCAGTCCGCCCAACGCCGCACCGGCACCACCGCCGCTCACGAGCCCCATCGCAGCCGTCGCCGCGGCAGGCGCCATCCCTTGCAACTGGCTGGCTAGCTGCCCCGTCGCCGCAGCCTGTGCGGCCTCCGGCGACGGCTCGATCGGCTCCGCCGGCCACTTCGCCTGCTTGAAGTAATTCGCCGGCTGATCCGACTCGCGCGGATCCTTGCCGAACTCGACGCGCACCGCGCCCGGCGGCAGCCCGCTCACGACCGTATACCCGCCGTTGTCGAGCGCGCCCTTCTTGAGCACGGCGCCGTTCACGTCTTTCACCGTGAACAACCCGCCCTTGACCGCCTCGCCGTTCACATACTTGTGGAACAACTCCAGTTGCCCCGGCTGATCCGGCCGCGGGCTCGGCAACGGATAACCCATGCTCGCCGGCCCCGCGAACGTATGCGACGCGCCCTTCACATCGATCGCACCGGGTGCATGAATCTCGATGTTTCCACCCTGGATCCGGATATACCCGCCGCCGCTCGTCAGCAGAATCCCCTGATCGGCCGCGATCTCGATCCGGTCCGTCGCCGACACCACCTTCACCGCCTTCTGCGCGGTCACCTCGATGTTGTCCGACTGCGCCTGGATCTCCACCTTGCCCTTGCCCGCGAACAGCTTCATCCCCGCGTTCTGCACGAACAGGCTCAGTTTCTGCCCGATGCTGCCGATCAGCGACTTGCCCGCCGCGACGTGCACGCTCTGCCCGCTCGCCACGTTCACGTGATCGTTCGCGACCACATGCACCGACTGCTGCGTCGACATCCCGATCCCCGACGGGCTGCCGAACAGCATCACCGGCTCCTTGAACGCGTTCGCGTTACCCGTGCCGCCGCCGGCCGTGCGCCCGCCCGACGCGCTGCCCGATGCGCTGTCCTGCGTCGCATCCGTGAACGCGCGCATCGTGTCCTGCGCGTCCTTCAGGCTTTCCGCCTGATGCTGCTCGCTCACGCCCGACATCGCCTCGACGAGGCTCTCGCCCGTCACGAGCTGCTGCTGCGCTTCCTTCACGTCGAGCGGCTGGCTGTTCGCCGCCTTCGGGTGCGTCGTCACGTACAGGCCCTGGCTCGCCCGCACCGCGCCGTACGCATCCGAGCGCAGGTCGAACCCGCTGCCGAGATACGACCCGCGCGAATTGCCGCTCTGGTCGATGATGTAGCCCAGATGCAGCAGGCTGTTCGCGCTGCTGCTCATCAGTTGCACGCGGTTCTGCCCGGTCGCGTCGTCCATCACGAGCTGGTTGTAGCCGCCGCCCGAATACTCCTTCGACCGATACCCGGACAGGATCCCGTCGGTATGCCACTGCGGCTGGTTCGCGCCGTTGTACACGCGCCCGACCGCGAGCGGCCGGTCGCAATCGCCGCCGACGTAGTCGATCAGCACTTCCTCGCCGATACGCGGCACGTGCACGCCGCCGTAGCCGCCGCCCGTATCCGACTGCACGACGCGCACCCAGCACGACGCGTTCTCGTTACCCGGATTCAACCGGTCCCACACGAACTGCACGCGGATCCGGTTCAACTCGTCGGTATAGACCTCCTCGCCCTGCGGCCCGACGACGATCGCCGTCTCGAGATGCATGTCCGGCTTGTGATGCTCGAACGGGCTGCGATACGGCACGCTCACGCGCTGCGCTTCGACTTCGACGAGATAGAAGCCGGCCGATCCGTCGTCGTGCTGCACGCGAAACGCGGGATCGGTACCGTAGTTGTCCTGTGCCTGCGTCAACGCTTCGCGCAGGCTGTACGGAAAGTCCGCGCTGTCGCTTGCGACGGGCAGGTTGTTCTCGATCCACCACGCCACCTCGATCGCGGCGAATTCGCGCTGATCGGCGGGATCACGATCGTGCTCGGGATGGTCGGCCAGCGTGAAGCGCCGGCCGGCATCGATCGCGCGCACTCCGCCCGCGGCATGGAAACGCTTCGCCCGCGACTCCCACTCCTCCATCTTGATCTTCGTCAGATGGTCGCCGCGCGTCTGGTCGAGATAGGTGTAGGCGCCCGTGTACTCGTAGACTTCGAGTTGATCCGGCAACTCGCCCTGGCCGCCCATCGTCGGCAGCGACGTGCCTTTCGGGTTCGACGGCTGCGAAGGATTCTTGTAGTCGAACGTGCGCGTCGTACGCGTCACGCTCTGCAGCGTGCGCGTACCCGACCATTGCGTGAACGCGTCGGGTTCGCTGGCCGCGTCGCCGCGATAGAAACGCACGGTTTCCGGCGACAGCGGCGCGAACGCCTGCAGGTTGTCGGTGATGACGAGCGTATGCGACTTGCCGTCGTCGGCCTGCTGCCATGCGCAGTAGAGCCCCTCGTTCTCCATCAGCCGATGCACGAAATGCCAGTCGGTGTCGTGCTGGCGCGTGTAGGAGCGGTTCGGCAGCGGCTTCGTCAGCGCGAAGCGGAAATGGCCCTGCGCCTGCGGATGCTGGTTCAGCACGTCGCTGATGATCTGGTCGACGGTCGTGTCGTTCCAGAGCCGCTGATCGCGACGAAACTTCAGGAAGTGGGTGAAATCGGCGAACGCGAGCTGATACGTCGTGAGCCCGCCGTCGGCGCCGAGCCGACGTGCAGTGTGCACGTAGCCGTTGATCGGCCGATAGCCGAGATCAGCCTGCTGGATCCAAAGCGTGACGGGCTGCGCAATCAGCCTTTTGAGTTCGACATCGCTGTCGGTCGACAGCACGTCGAGCGTGAACTCGTACGCGCGCCCGATTCGTGAGCGGCCGACTGCCCGCTGAACGGTCAGGACGTTGGGCCCCAATGGCGTATCGAGCTTCAGCAACCGATCCTGCTGAAGCAATCCGCCGCGCAAGGCGGCGATTGAGTTCTGCATGTTCATGAACGGCCTTTTTTCTTTTGACGCGCCCTCGGATGGCGCAGTGTTCGATTTCTCCCGCGCGATTTTACAGACAAATTACGGCACGATTTGGAAAAATGACCTGATTTAAAAGAACATTTTCTCGACAATCGAAACCAGTTCGTACGGGCCGCGCAGGCCGGTTGCGCGCCGCCAACCGGCCCTGCCCGTGACGATCCCATCTGCTGTTTGTCGTCTTCAGCCCCCCATGAAATCGCTTTCAATCAGGGCCAATTCGACTTCCGGCGCGGCCCGGTTGCGAGTAGTGTCTACGTGCCCGTCTTGCGGCCCGCCGCGCCCACCCGGCGCCGGCGCTCACCCCACACCACGCTGACCACTGGAGATCTGCGATGAAACGTTCGAAGTTCCTGCTGTCGGGCCTGCTGCTTGCGTCGGCCCTCGGCTTCACGGCCGTTGCCGCGCACGCGGACGACCTGCTCGATTCAGTGAAGAAAGCCGGCGTGCTGCGCGTTGGCCTCGAAGGCACGTACCCGCCGTTCAACTCGCGCGGCACGTCGGGCCAGCTCGAAGGCTTCGACGTCGACGTTGCGAACGCGGTCGCCGGCAAGCTCGGCGTGAAGACGCAGTTCGTCCCGACCGAATGGAGCGGCATCATCGCAGGCCTGCAGGCCGGCAAATTCGACGTGATCGTCAACCAGGTCACGATCACGCCGCAGCGCAAGGAAGCGCTCGACTTCAGCCAGCCGTACACGTACTCGGCCGCCCAGCTGATCCAGCGCAAGGACGACACGCGCAACTTCAAGTCGCTCGACGACTTCAAGGGCAAGAAGCTCGGCGTGACGCTCGGCACCAACTATGACCAGATGGCCCGCACCGTGCCGGGCATCGAGGTGCAGACGTACCCGGGCGCGCCGGAGAAGCTGCGCGACCTCGCCGCGGGCCGGATCGAGGCGACGCTCGACGACCGCCTGATGCTGCCGTACATGATCAAGACGTCGAACCTGCCGCTGCGCGCGGGCGCGGTGCTGAACGGCGGCAAGCAGGAAATGGCGATCCCGTTCCGCAAGGGCAACCCGAAGTTCGAGAAAGCGATCAACGACGCGCTCGATTCGCTGCACAAGGACGGCACGCTGAAGAAGATCTCGATGCACTGGTTCGGCAGCGACGTGACCGTGCCGGTCGCGCAGTAAGCGGCCCGGCGCTTCAATGCGTCACGCCCTTCGTCTCGATGAAGGCGTGACGCTTCCCCTCAAGCCGCTTCGTCGAAGCGCGCCAGCAGCATCTGGCCGATCGGTGTCAGCGCCGGGCGCGCGGCCACGGCATTCACACGCACCTGCGTATCGTCGACCAGCCGCTTCTCGACCAGCACGGTGAAGGCCGGATTCGACGGATCGACGCTGTCCGGCGCACGCGCGACGCGCAACAGCATCGAGAATTCATGCGGACTCAGCATGGTCCCTGTCTCCTGATCGTCCGCGGTCCGGTTCGAACCGTCGTCGATCGTATTTTCGAATGAAATGGCGCGATGCATGACCGCTGCGCCGCCGGGAGCGAGATCCCGGTCGGCCCCCATCTGCGACGCGGGCACGTCGTCGCGAGCGGGTTGCGCACGTTCCCGGTCCGGCGGTGCCGCCGCGACGGGAACGTGCAACGTTATGGGCGCCCCATGACGCGACCGTGACAGGAAAACGGGGCGCGTCGCATGCCGTTTCGGTTCGATGCCGCCACGAGTGACGAAGACTGGGCGTATCGCCTGTCAGGCCGTCAGTTGCCAGTTCACGGGCCGTTTCGCCCCCTTCATCGCGAATCGACCGAATACGGGAAACTCCCATGCTTCGATCCGTTCGCATGGCGCATGCAGCGCATGACCACGTTCACCGCGCGCCCGAGCGTCATCCCGACGAGCACGCCCCATACCGCGAACGACAGCATCACGAAGCCGCCCGTCGCCGCCCACGGCGCATGCACGGCGACCGCGTAATGGATGCCGGTTTCGGCGACGAACGTCAGCATCAGCGTGACGAGCAGGCTCGCATCGCCGGGCAGGCGCACGCGCAGGCCCGACGAGGCCGGACGGAACGCGAGCCGCCACCGGCTCGCGTGCAGCCAGCCCAGCGCCGCGCCGCCGAGGACGGCCGCCAGCGCGACTGCGTTCGCGTCAATGCCCGCATGCGGAAAGCGTCCGTTCAGGCTGACGATGCCGAGCATCCCGAACGCGACCGGCGAGATCAGCGGTCGGACAGCCGACACCTCGCGCGAGAAACAGCGCTTGATGCCGATATAGAGCAGCACGCAAAACATCACGTACACGTATGGTTTCAGGTGAAGGAGCGCGGACATGGTCGGAGTCGCCTGATCGGAATGGACACGGCAACACCGTACTGCCCGATCCCGGCAGGCGGCGGGGCTTGCGACGGGCGGCCGGAATTCGCGGACGAGTGGCGCGTCGCGGCGACGGTCGTTCGGCTGATCGAGCGGACCGATGCGCCCACGAATCCGGAGGCCCGCCACTTCCGAACCGAAAGGCCCGCCTTCGACCAGCCGGCCGGCGCCTCATGCTCGACGCGACACCGGCCGCGCGCGGTGTCCTTCCGCCGCCCCTTCCACTACACTCGTGACGGAAACCGGCCAACCGTCGGCAGCCGACGCGCTTCGTCGAGGCCGCGCGCCGTTCGTCGCAATGCGTGCGCAGTCGGCCTGCCCGGCAGTAAGGTCAGACCATCGGCGCACCGCGCGCCCTCCTCACCCGACACCATGCGAGCCACGTCCGACCCTTCGCCGATTTCGCCGCCACCCGCCAGCGCGGCACCGCGATTGTTGCGCGATCCGGCCGCACTGCTCGCGTTCGCGTGCTTCAACTCGGTCGTCGGCCTGGGTTTCTGGGCGCTCCATTTCCAGGAACCGCTGTTGCCCGACCTCGTCGTCGCCAACGCGATCGGTTTCTCCGCGCTGCTGCTCAGTCACGCCGCCGACTGGCTTCTGCCGCACAAGCCGGGGCTCGCACTCAAGGCCATCGTGATCGCACCGGCCAGCGTGCTCATCGGTTTCGAGATCACGGCAGCGATCATCAGCGGAAACGTGCCGCACGTATTCGGGCGCGCGCACATCGGCACGTGGGACAACTACGGGCCGTCGTTTCTCATCTCGGCGATCCTGTTCGTGTGCGTGTCGCTGTTCCTGCAGTCGATGCGCATGCGCGCGACGCTCGAGACCGAGCGCCGCGAAGCCGCCGAAGCGCGCCAGGCCGAGACGGCCGCGCGCCTGGCGCTGCTGCAGGCGCAGATCGAGCCGCACTTCCTGTTCAATACGCTCGCGAACGTGCAGAGCCTGATCGAGCGCGATCCGGCGCGCGCGTCGACGATGCTCGACAGCCTGAACCGCTACCTGCGCGCGAGCCTGCGACGCACGCGCGATGCGACGTCGACGCTCGGCGAGGAGCTCGAGCTCGTCGACGCGTTGCTGAAGATCGCGACGATCCGGCTCGGCGAACGGCTTTCGTATGCGATCGACGTGCAGGCGGATCTGCATGCGCTGCCGTTCTCGCCGCTGCTGCTGCAACCGCTCGTCGAGAATGCGCTGCTGCACGGGATCGAGCCGTCGATCGACGGCGGCGTGATCGTGATTCGCGGCAGGATGCGCGGCGGCAGCCTCGAACTGAACGTGATCGATACCGGCGTCGGCCTCGGCAAAAGCGACACGCACCTGCATGGCGGCGTCGGCCTTGCCAACGTCGCCGCGCGCATCCGGACGCTGCACGGCGAGCGCGGCCGCGTCTGCGTCGAGACGAACACCGCCGCCGCGCATGGCGTCACCGCTACCCTGCTGATTCCGATCGACTGACATGCCGACCGCCCTCATCGCCGACGACGAACCGAACCTGTCCGCCGCCCTCGCGCAGCGGCTGGATCAGCTCTGGCCCGAACTGGATATCGTCGCGATGCCGCGCAACGGCATCGACACGCTGGCCGCGCTGAACGCGTCGCCGCGCCCGGACATCGCGTTTCTCGACATCCGGATGCCCGGCATCGACGGGCTGAAGCTCGCGGCGCTGGCACCCGACGTGCACGTCGTGTTCGTCACGGCCTATGACGAATACGCGGTCGACGCGTTCGATCGTGCGGCGGTCGACTACCTGCTGAAGCCGGTGACGGACGAGCGGCTGCTGCGCTGTATCGCGAAGCTGCAGCGCGGCGGGCCGGCGCTTGCGCAGGCCGATGCGCTCGCACAGGCGGCGCAAGCGAGAGAGGCGGCACCGATCCGCTGGCTGACGGTCGGCGTGAAGGATGCGACGCGGCTCGTCTCGGTCGACGACGTGCTGTACTTCCAGGCGTCGGAGAAATACACGGAAGTCGTCACGGCCGGCGAACGGCTCGTGATTCGCACGCCGCTGAAGGAACTGATGCAGCGGCTCGATCCAGAGCGTTTCGCGCAGGTGCATCGCGGCGTGATCGTTGCGTACGCAGCGATCGATCGCGTCGAACGCGATCTGTTGGGAAGATTGCGGATCCGTGTGCACGGGCAGCGGGAGATGCTGCCGGTCAGTCGCGCGTATGCGGGGTTGTTCAGGCAGATGTGATGCAGATCGGCGAGGTCTGCCTGTTCATCAGGCCTGCTGGAAACTGGCCTGAAAACGACAAAGGGCTACGAGACAGGATCTCGTAGCCCTTCGTTCAATGTGGTGCCGGCTGCAGGACTCGAACCCGCCACCTGATGATTACAAATCAACTGCTCTACCAGATGAGCTAAGCCGGCGTAGCGCGAGATTCTACCTCATTTCACGATCTTGAGGCGAGGTCTGCTGCCACCTTTTGAACCGTCGCCATCGCCGTCGGTTTTCGGCGGTTCGTCGGCGCCTTCGGAGGGCTCCTCGTTCGCGCCGCTGTCGGCCACCGGCGTCAATACGGCAGGCGATTCGTCGCGCGGCGCCTCATCCGCCTGCGCGGCTTCATCGTCGAACGCACCCGAATCCGCGCCTTCGCCCGCGACCGCATCGACCTGGAACGCCATGCCCTGCCCGTTCTCGCGCGCATAGATCGCGAGCACGTTGGCAACCGGAATCTCGATCTTGTGCGCCTTCCCGGAGAACCGGGCCGTGAACTCGATCCACTCGTTGCCCATCTGCAACTGGCTCGTCGCCTCGAAGCTGATGTTGAGCACGATCTCGCCGTCACGCACGAACTGACGCGGTACGCGCGTCGAGTTGTCGACCCTCACCGCGATATGCGGCGTGTAACCGTTATCGGTGCACCACTCGTACAACGCGCGCAGCAGATAAGGCTTCGTTGAAATCTCTTGCATCACAATCCTCGAACCCGGAGCGGGGGCGCGGCACGCCGCGCCGCCCTCTCCGTCATGCACTCATTGCACCATCAACGACGCATGACCTTTTCGGACGGCGTCAGTGCTTCGATGTAGGCCGGACGGCTGAAGATCCGCTCGGCGTACTTCATCAGCGGCGCCGCGTTCTTCGACAGCTCGATGCCGTAGTGATCCAGACGCCACAGCAGCGGCGCGATCGCGACGTCGAGCATCGAGAATTCCTCGCCGAGCATGTACTTGTTCTTCACGAAGATCGGCGCGAGCTGCGTCAGGCGATCGCGGATCGCGAGGCGTGCCTTCTCGTGGTTCTTCTCCGCTGCCTTGCCCTTCTCGTTCTCGAGCGTGCTGACGTGGACGAACAGCTCCTTCTCGAAGTTGAGCAGGAACAGGCGTGCACGTGCGCGCTGCACGGGGTCGGCCGGCATCAGTTGCGGATGCGGGAAGCGCTCGTCGATGTACTCGTTGATGATGTTCGATTCGTACAGGATCAGGTCGCGCTCGACCAGGATCGGCACCTGACCGTACGGGTTCATCACCGAAATGTCTTCCGGCTTGTTGAACAGGTCGACGTCACGGATTTCGAAGTCCATGCCCTTCTCGAACAGCACCAGCCGGCAACGCTGGGAGAACGGGCAAGTTGTGCCGGAATACAGAACCATCATGTTTGCGTTTCCTCAAAAAAGCCGAGGGCCGGCACGCGGCGAACCCCTTCCGGGGTTCCACCTTGCGCCGGCCCCACGCCGGTCAGGCGTGATTACTTGATATCTTTCCAGTACGCGGCATTGAGCCGCCAGGCCAGGAAAGTCAGGACACCGAGAAAGATCAGCACCCATACGCCGAGGCGTTTGCGGGTCTGCTGAGCCGGCTCGGACATCCAGGTCATGTACGCCACCAGGTCGGCAACCGCAGAATCATAATCCACCGCGGACAGTGTCCCCGGTGTGACCTGCTGGAAGCCGACGAGCGTATGGACCTTCTCGCCCGTCTCCTCGTCCGTCTTGTCTTCGAATTTGGCGGTGCGCTGCCCCTGCAGCTGCCACAGTACATGAGGCATGCCGACGTTCTCGAACACCGCGTTGTTCCAGCCGCTCGGCCGTGTATCGTCGCGGTAGAAGCTCCGCAGATACGTATACAGCCAGTCGCGGCCGCGCGCGCGCTCCTCGACCGACAGGTCGGGCGGCGAGGTGCCGAGCCAGTTCTTCGCGTCTTCGGGCCGCATCGCGACGGACATCGTGTTGCCGACCTTGTCGGTCGTGAACAGGAGATTCTTTTCGATCTCCTTCTGGGATATGCCCAGATCCGTCAGACGGTTGTAGCGCATCAGGTTCGCGCTGTGGCAGTTCAGGCAATAGTTTACAAACAATTGCGCGCCGTGCTGAAGCGAAACGAGATTTTCCGTGTTATCGGGCGCCCGGTCGAGCGGAAAATTACCTTCCGCCCGAACCGCCGGCGCCGCCAGCAGCGCACAGGCGGTCGCCCCGATCAGCGCGAGTGTCGAAAGCAGTTTCTTCATGTCGTTCTCTCCTCGCTCACGTTAATGGGGCTTGAAGCGCACCCGCTCCGGCGGCTGCTTGAACGTGCCAAGCGGCGTCCAGACGGGCATGCCGAGGAAGAACGCGAAGTAGATCAGCGCACAGGCCTGCGCGATCAGCGTCGAAGCCGGCGATGGCGGCCGCGTGCCGAGGAACCCGAGGGTCAGGAACGCCACGACGAAGATCCCGAGGAACACCTTGTGGAACAGCGGCCGGTAGCGGATCGACTTCACCGGGCTGCGGTCGAGCCACGGCAGGAAGAACAGCGTGATCACCGCCGAACCCATCACGACGACGCCCCAGAACTTCGACTCCGTCAGGTACATGAACACGACGATCGCCGCGGCCAGCACCGGCAGGCCGACCTTCCACTTGCCGCGCGCGCGGATCAGCGCGAGCACGCCGAGCAGCACGATCACGAGCATCAGCACGATCTTGAACGGGTCGGTGGTCGCGCGCAGCATCGCGTAGAACGCGGTGAAGTACCAGACCGGCGCGATCTCGGGCGGCGTCTGCAGCGGGTTCGCCGGGACGAAGTTGTTCGCCTCGAGGAAGTAGCCGCCCATCTCCGGCGAGAAGAACACGATCAGCGCGAACACCATCAGGAACCCGCACACGCCGAGGAAATCGTGCACCGAGTAGTACGGGTGGAACGGGATGCCGTCGAGCGGCACGCCGTTCTCGTCTTTCTTCGCCTTGATCTCGATGCCGTCCGGGTTGTTCGAGCCCACTTCGTGCAGCGCGACGAGGTGCGCGATCACGAGGCCGACCAGCACGAGCGGAATCGCGATCACGTGGAACGCGAAGAAGCGGTTCAGCGTGACGTCCGACACGACGTAGTCGCCGCGAATCCACAGCGACAGGTCAGGGCCGACGAACGGGATCGCCGAGAACAGGTTCACGATCACCTGCGCGCCCCAGAACGACATCTGGCCCCACGGCAGCAGGTAGCCGAAGAACGCCTCGGCCATCAGGCACAGGAAGATCGCGCAGCCGAAGATCCACACGAGCTCGCGCGGCTTGCGGTACGACCCGTAGAGCAGCCCGCGGAACATGTGCAGGTAGACGACCACGAAGAACATCGACGCACCCGTGGAGTGCATGTAGCGGATCAACCAGCCCCACGGCACCTCGCGCATGATGTACTCGACCGACGCGAACGCGAGCGTCGAGTCGGGCTTGTAGTTCATCGTCAGGAAGATGCCGGTGACGATCTGGTTGACGAGCACCAGCAGCGCGAGGGAGCCGAAGAAGTACCAGAAGTTGAAGTTCTTCGGCGCGTAGTACTCGGAAACGTGCTTCTTCCAGGTGGACGTGAGCGGGAAGCGCTGATCGATCCAGCCGGTGAGACCTGTCGTGGAGACTTCCTTGTTGTCGGCCATCACGCTTCTCCTTTCTCGTCCTTGCCGATCACGAGGGTCGTTGCCGACGTGAACATGTAGGGCGGGATGTCGAGATTCTGAGGCGCCGGTTTGTTCTTGAACACACGGCCGGCGAGGTCGTAGGTCGAACCATGGCACGGGCAGAGGAAACCGCCCGGCCAGTCGTCCGGCAGGTTCGGCTGCGGACCCGGCGTGAAGCGTTGGCTTGGCGTGCAGCCGAGGTGCGTACACACGGCCATCACGACGAGAATGTTCTTGCGATCGGCCCGCGCGCGATATTCGTTCGCGCAATACGCGGGCAACGGCATCGTATAGGGCTTTTCGGTGGTCGGATCGGCCACTTCCTTGTCGGCCTTGACCACGTCGGCCAGCATTGCGTCGGTGCGGTTCAGGATCCACACCGGCTTGCCGCGCCACGGCACCGTGACCATTTCACCAGGCTTCAGCCCGCTGATGTCGACTTCGACCGGTGCACCGGCCGCTTTCGCTTTCGCGGACGGCGCAAGCGACGCCGCGAAAGGTATGACGGTGGCTACGCCTCCCACGCCACCTGCTACGGATGTCGCAATCAGCCAGGTACGGCGGCCGCTGTCGACGCGTTTCTCTTCCTTGTCTCGCATCACACGCCCCACTTCTGAGTTGGATTTTCCGTCACGACTTTTCATTCCGCCGCTAGTTTGCGCGAATGGAGTCGCCATTTACAAGGCCCGGAGATGAAAATCCCTTCGAAGTGTTTGATAGTTAAGGGTTTTCCCCCACTATCGGAGCGATTAAATCATTTCTCTTTTAAGCATCCGCTACATTGCGAAATTTCGATGCGCTGCCGCAAATCCGGCATTCAGACCGGGTTATGGATATCGATAAAAAGGTGTTCGATATCGAATTCTTCCGACAAGTGGGCGCCAAGTGCCTGGATTCCGTAGCGCTCGGTCGCATGGTGCCCTGCCGCAACGAACGCGACACCGCTCTCGGCGGCCGTGTGCGTCACGTATTCGGACACCTCGCCGGTCAGGAACACGTCCGCGCCGGCGTCGATCGCCGCGTCGAAATAGCTTTGCGCGGCGCCCGTGCACCACGCGATGCGACGCAGCTGCATGTCCGGATCGCCGAGCACGAGCGGCGCGCGGCCGAGCGTGCGCTCGACCTTCGCGACGAAGTGCTCGAGCGTGACGGGCATCGGCAGCGTCGCCATCCAGCCGAGGTCGCCTTCGCCGAACCGCTGCTCGCCGATCAGGCCGAGCCGGTCGCCGAGCTGCGCGTTGTTGCCGTATTCGGGATGCGCGTCGAGCGGCAGGTGGAATGCGAACAGGTTCAGGTCGTTCGCGAGCAGCAGCTTCAGGCGCTGGTACCTGCGGCCCGTGATCTGCGGCGGCTCGTTGCGCCAGAAATAGCCGTGGTGGACCAGCACGGCATCTGCCCCCCATTCGAGCGCGGCTTCGAGAAACGCGACCGACGCCGTCACGCCGGTCGCGATCTTCTCGATCTTGCGGCGCCCCTCGACCTGGAGGCCATTCGGGCAATAGTCCTTGAAGCGCGCGGTTTCAAGGGTATTGTTCAAGTACAATTCAAGTTCGATCCGATCCATATAAACCTCTAATCCATTCAGATGCTTAGACGCTTCTGGCTGTTCTTCGCGCAGGCGGTTACCGTGCTGCTCGCGCTGATGTTCATCGTCGTGACGCTCAAGCCGCAATGGCTGCAACGGCAAGGACAGCTCGGCAAGCAGCTCGCGACGCCGATCGTTGCGCTGCGTGAAGTCGCGCCGGGCATCGGCGGCGCACCGGCGACCACGTCGTACGCCGAAGCCGCGCAAAAGGCGATGCCGGCCGTCGTCAACGTGTTCTCCAGCAAGGACGGCTCGCTGCCGCCCGACCCGCGCGCGAAAGATCCGCTGTTCCGCTACTTCTTCGGCGACCGCAACGCCCGCAAGCAGCAGGACGAACCGGCCGCCAACCTTGGCTCGGGCGTTATCGTGAGCCCTGAAGGTTACATTCTAACGAACCAGCACGTCGTGGACGGCGCCGACCAGATCGAAGTCGCGCTCGCCGACGGCCGCACGGCCACCGCGAAGGTGATCGGCAGCGATCCCGAAACCGATCTCGCCGTGCTGAAGATCAACATGACGAACCTGCCGACGATCACGCTCGGCCGCTCCGACCAGTCGCGGGTCGGCGACGTCGTGCTCGCGATCGGCAACCCGTTCGGCGTCGGCCAGACGGTCACGATGGGGATCATCAGCGCGCTGGGCCGCAACCACCTCGGCATCAACACGTTCGAGAACTTCATCCAGACCGATGCGCCGATCAATCCCGGCAACTCGGGCGGCGCGCTGGTCGACGTGAACGGCAACCTGCTCGGCATCAACACCGCGATCTACTCGCGTTCGGGCGGCTCGCTCGGCATCGGCTTCGCGATCCCCGTGTCGACCGCGCGCACGGTGCTGGAAAGCATCATCACGACGGGCTCGGTCACGCGCGGCTGGATCGGCGTCGAGCCGCAAGACGTCACGCCGGAGATCGCCGAGTCGTTCGGGCTGACGCAGAAATCGGGCGCGATCGTCGCCGGCGTGCTGCAGGGCGGCCCGGCCGACAAAGCCGGCATCAAGCCGGGCGACATCCTGATCTCGGTCAACGGCGACGAGATCACCGACACCACGAAGCTGCTGAACACCGTCGCGCAAATCAAGCCCGGCACGGCGACCAAGGTGCACGTCGTGCGCAAGGGCAAGGCGTTCGACCTGAACGTGGTGATCGGCAAGCGCCCGCCGCCGCCGAAGCAGGCGCTCGACGAGCAGGACAGCGATACGGAGTGACGTCGGGCGAGCGGCGCACGGCCGCATGCCCGGACACCGTCGGAAATGAAAAAAGGGCAGCCGGTTGGCTGCCCTTTTGCTTTGTATCGAAAGCCCCTTGTTGCCAGGCAGATGGCCCCGCCATCCGCTTTCCGACCGGCTGCGACGCCACCGGGTTTCGCTCAAGCCCGGCGCCCGGAAGTCCGGCCGCCGCGCACCGCCCGGCGCGCTGCCGTCAACTGGCGGCTTCGCCGTTCTCCGCCTCGCCTTCCTCGGCCGGCTTCTTCGGCACGAAGAACCGCGCCGCCAGCAGCCCGATTTCGAACAGCACGACCAGCGGCAAGGCGAGCATCAGTTGCGAGAACACGTCCGGCGGCGTGACGACCGCCGCGACGACGAACGCGCCGACGATCACGTACGGACGCATTTCCTTCAGCTTCTTCAGCGACAGCACGCCCATCCGGACGAGCAGCACGACGACGATCGGCACCTCGAACGTGACCCCGAACGCGATGAACATCCCGAGCACGAAGCTCAGGTAGTTGTCGATGTCGGTGGTCATTTCCGCGCCGAGCGGCGCGTTGTAGTGCGCCATCACGCGAAAGATCGTCGGGAACACGAGGAAGTACGCGAACGCCATCCCGCACAGGAACAGCAGGTAGCTGCTGCCGACGAGCGGCGCGACGAGCTTCTTCTCGTGCTGGTACAGCCCCGGCGCGACGAACGCCCAGATCTGGTACAGCACGATCGGCAGCGCGATCACCAGCGCGACGAGCATCGTGACCTTCATCGGCACGAAGAACGAGCCGGTGACGTCGGTGACGATCATCTTGCCGTCCTTCGGCAGGTTCTCCATCAGCGGCCGCGCGAGCAGCCGGAAGATGTCGGGCGCCCAGTAGACGAGCCCGAGGAACACGACGATCACGGCCGCGCCCGCGCGAATGATGCGGTCGCGAAGCTCGACGAGATGGGAAATAAAGGTTTCTTCCGGGGCGTCGCCCGGGTTCTGCTGGGGGTCGCTCACACCGGCCCTCGGTAGGATTGACGAGCGAGCATGCGCTCGGCTCAGAAGAAGCGCGTCGGCCGGCGCAGGCTGGCCGGCTGGTGGCGCGCGACACGCGCGGCGCCCGACTGCACGTGTGTACGGCGGGTGGTCGCGCGCTTGTACCAGGCAGGCGCAGCCGCCTGCTTGACGCGCCAGTTGCGGCGCTTCGGCGCGAGCGCGGCCGAACTGCCGCGCCACGACGGCATGGCGGGCGTATCGGAACCCGTCGAACCGGCGTCGCCCGCCGCTTCGTTGAGACCGCCGACCGCGGAATGCCACGTGTCGTTCAGGTCCTTCTCGTGCTCACGCAGGTTGTCGTGAATCGTCGTCTCGACATTGCGCGCGGCCGACTCGAAATCGGTCTTCATCGTCCGCAACGCGTCGAGTTCGATTTCGCGCGAGACCTCGGCCTTCACGTCGTTGATGTACCGCTGCGCACGGCCGAACAGCGCGCCTGCCGTACGCGCAACGCGCGGCAGGCGCTCGGGGCCGAGCACCACGAGCGCGACGACGCCGATCAGCGCCATCTTCGAAAGACCGAGATCCAGCATCGCGAATGCCTGTCAGCGTACCGGCGTTACGCCTTGTTCGAGTCGGAACGCGTCGTTTCCTTCGCGTTGACGTCGACCGAGCCCGAGCGCGGCAGTTGCTGCGCGTCCGCCGGTGCTTCGCCGTCCTTCATGCCGTCCTTGAAACCCTTCACGGCGCTGCCGAGATCGTTGCCGATGTTGCGCAGCTTCTTCGTACCGAAAACCAGCGCGACGATCAGCAGCACGATCAGCCAGTGCCAAATGCTCAATCCACCCATGATGAAACCTCTCCTCAACCACGCCGCGGTGCGGCGTAAATCGCCGGCAACGCGCCGGCTTCGACCATCGATGCGGGGAAACGCCCCGCGCCGTCAACCCATCCGCTGCCAGGGGCGCGGGCCGGCCAGGATATGTGCGTGCAGGTGGTAGACCTCCTGCCCGCCGCCCGGGCCCGTGTTGATCACCGTACGGAAACCGGTTTCGCCGCCCGTATAGGCGACGCCGAGCTGGCCGGCGAGACGCGAGACGAGCAGCATCAGCCGGCCGAGCATCGGTGCATCGGCGTCGCTCGCCGCCGACAGCGTCGGCAGATGTTGACGCGGAATCACGAGCACGTGTGTCTCGGCCGCCGGGCGGATGTCGCGGAACGCGACGAATTCGTCATCCTCGTGCACCTTCGTGCTCGGAATCTCGCCTGCCGCGATCTTGCAGAACAGGCAATTCGGATCGTGACTCATGTTGCTCCTGCAGACGCCCGAGCGCGGCCGGTCAGAACCAGGCCTGCGGATCGAGCGGCTTGTTGTCGTTCAGGTACAGCCAACCCTTGATGATACGGTACAGCGTCCAGATCCATGTGACAAACATCACTGCGAATCCGACCACCACGAACATCAGCGCGAACCCGATCACGTACGCGATCAGCGCGCGCCAGAACGTGCGGATCTGCCACTCGAAGTGGGCCGCATACGGCGTGCCGGCCACATCGTCGCGCTTCACGTAGTTGATGATGATCGCGATGATGCCCGTGACGCCGCCCGTCAGCCAATGAAACGCATAGAGGCCGTACAGCACGTGAGTCAGCGTGCGCAGCCCGTTCAGGCGCTCGGCGTCCGCGGCCCCCGGCACCGACGGCGGCGGAAACTGGCTTGGCGTATCGGTCATGATGCTACCCCCGTTAGATGACAATTCTTACAGCTTACCGCACTGTGGCCATCCCGCGACAAGGGCCTGTCAACCGCCGTTTTCCTCGCGCTCGCGACGCTTGCGCAGGGCCTTCTCCTCGATACCCGACAGCCCTTCGCGGCGCTCGAGCTCGCCGATCACGTCGGCCGGGCTCAAGTCGAAATGCGACAGCATCACGAGGCAGTGGAACCACAGGTCGGCCACCTCGCCGACAAGCGCGGTCGGCGCGCCGCCCTGGCGCACGTCCTTCGCGGCCAGCACGACTTCCGTCGCCTCTTCGCCGATCTTCTTCAGCACCGCGTCGTCGCCCTTGTGGAACAGGCGCGATACGTACGATTGATCGGGATCGCCGCCCTTGCGGCTATCGATCACGGCCGCGAGGCGCAGCAGCGTGTCTTCGGTCGATTGCGTCATTTGTAGATATGTTCGGGATCTTTCAGCACCGGTTCGACCGCGACCCAGTCGCCGCTGTCGACGGTGCCTTCGAATTTCTGGAAGAAGCACGAATGCCGGCCGGTGTGGCACGCGATGCCGGACACCTGCTCGACCTTCAGCAGCACGACGTCCTCGTCGCAGTCGAGCCGTACCTCGTGCACGTGCTGCACGTGGCCCGACTCCTCGCCCTTGAACCACAGGCGCTTGCGCGAGCGCGAATAGTAGACCGCGCGCTGCGTCTCGATCGTCTTCGCCAGGGCCTCGCGGTTCATCCACGCGAACATCAGCACGTCGTTCGTCGACGCTTCCTGCGCGATCACCGGCACGAGGCCGTTGTCGTCCCAGCGGACCTTGTCGAGCCACGCGGGCAATGCATTCGTTTCCGTATTCATCACAGCCTCACCGGGATGCCCTGGTCGGCCATGAAGCGCTTCGCCTCGCCGACCGTGTGCTCGCCGTAGTGGAAGATACTCGCGGCCAGCACCGCGTCGGCGCGGCCGTCCTTGATGCCGTCGGCCAGATGCTGCAGCGAGCCGACACCGCCCGATGCGATCACCGGCACCGGCACCGCGTCCGACACGCCGCGCGTGAGCGCAAGGTCGAAGCCCGACTTGGTGCCGTCGCGGTCCATGCTCGTGAGCAGGATCTCGCCCGCGCCGAGCTCGGCCATCTTGCGCGCCCATTCGATCGCGTCGAGGCCCGTGTTCTTGCGGCCGCCGTGCGTGAACACTTCCCAGCGCGGCGTCTCGCCGTCGGCCGACACGCGCTTCGCGTCGATCGCGACGACGATGCACTGCGAGCCGTACTTGTCGGCCGCATCGCGCACGAGCTGCGGGTTCGCGACCGCCGACGAATTCATGCTGACCTTGTCCGCACCCGCGTTCAGCAGGCGCCGCACGTCCTCGACGGCGCGCACGCCGCCGCCGACAGTCAGCGGAATGAACACCTGCGACGCGACGGCTTCGATGATCGGCAGGATCAGGTCGCGCTGGTCGGACGTCGCGGTGATGTCGAGGAAGGTCAGTTCGTCGGCGCCCTGGTCGTCGTAGCGGCGGGCGATTTCGACGGGATCGCCGGCGTCGCGCAGCTCGACGAAGTTGACGCCCTTGACGACACGCCCGGCAGTCACGTCCAGGCAGGGGATGATGCGTTTAGCTAGAGCCATGATGTTGCGCCAAATGCCGCGATGGGACGGCCGGTTGCGGAAAGCCTCGCGCGAGGCTTCCGGTCGGAGCCGCCTGCAGGCGGCCCCGGCGAGCGGGACAACCGCGCTTACGCGTTGTCGAGTTCGCCGTTCAGTTCGTCCGCGCGCTTTTGCGCGGCCGCGAAATCGAGATCGCCGGAGTAGATCGCGCGGCCGCAGATCACGCCTTCGACGCCGTGCTCCTCGACTTCGCACAGGTTCTCGATGTCCGTGAGGTTCGACAGGCCGCCGCTGGCGATCACGGGGATGCCGACTGCCTGCGCGAGCTTCACGGTCGCCTCGATGTTGATGCCCTGCAGCATCCCGTCGCGGCCGATGTCCGTGTAGACGATCGATTCGACGCCGTAGTCCTCGAACTTGCGCGCAAGGTCGATCACTTCGTGGCCGGTCAGCTTGCTCCAGCCGTCGGTCGCGACCTTGCCGTCCTTCGCGTCCAGGCCGACGATGATGTTGCCGGAGAACGCGGTGCACGCGTCCTGCAGGAAGCCGGGGTTCTTCACCGCGGCCGTACCGATGATCACGTAGGACAGGCCGGCGTCGAGATACTTCTCGATCGTCTCGAGGCTGCGGATGCCGCCGCCGAGCTGGACGGGAATTTCATCGCCGACCTCGTCGAGGATCGCTTCGATCGCCTCGAGATTCTTCGGCTTGCCGGCGAACGCGCCGTTCAGATCGACGAGATGGAGCCGCCGGGCGCCGAGATCGACCCACTTGCGGGCCATCGCCGCCGGGTCCTCGGAAAAAATCGTGGCCTGGTCCATATCGCCCTGTTTGAGGCGCACACACTGACCGTCTTTGAGGTCGATGGCCGGAATCAGCAACATAGCAATCGGGTGTCGTCGTGGAAAAAGAAAAGAATCCGGCGCGTACCGGCCAATCCGGTACCGCGCCGTCTCGCTAGTTTAGTACAACTCTTTCGGCGCTTAGGCGCGAGCGCGCCGTGCGACAGGCCGTTCGGCCAGATCGACTGTGGCTCGCGCACCACGTTTCACGGTTTCCAGTGTACGAAGTTGCGATACAGACGCAACCCGACCTCCGCGCTTTTCTCCGGGTGGAATTGGGTCGCGAAGAGGTTGTCCCGCGCGACCGCGGACGTAAACGGCGCGCCGTAGGCCGTTTCGCCAACCGTATGCGCCGGGTTGTCCGGCGTCACGTAATAACTGTGCACGAAGTAGAAATACGCGTCGTCGGGCACGCCGTCCCACAGCGGGTGCGGCTGCGACTGGCGCACGCGGTTCCAGCCCATCTGCGGCACCTTGAAGCGCGAGCCGTCGTCCTGCAGGCGGCCGTCGAGCGCGAAACGCACGACCTTGCCGGGCAGCAGGCCGAGGCCCTTCGTGTCGCCTTCCGCGCTCCAGTCGAACAGCATCTGCTCGCCGACGCACACGCCGAGCAGCGGCTTCGTGCGCGAGGCCTCGATCACGGCCTCCTGCAGGCCCGATTCGCCGAGGCTGCGCATGCAGTCGGGCATCGCGCCCTGGCCGGGCAGCACGACACGGTCGGCCGCGCGGATCGCGGCCGGCGTGTCGACGATCGCCACGTCGGCGGCCGGTTCGGCCTTCTTGAGCGCCTGCGCGACCGAGCGCAGGTTGCCCATCCCATAATCCACAATCGCAATCGAAGTTTTCATCTCAGTGCAGGCAGTAGCGCCCTCAGTCCATTGACGATGAATTCCACCGCCAGCGCCGACAGCATCAGACCCATCAGCCGCGTGGCGATGTTGATGCCCGTGCGGCCGATCCAGTTCGCGATCGGCTCGGCGAGCCGCATCGCGACGAAACACAGAAAAGCCAGGACCGCGCCGATCGCGACCAGCCCGGCCCGCTCATACCAGTGATGCGAGTTCGCCGCATAGATGATCACCGTGCTGATCGAGCCGGGGCCCGTGAGCAGCGGAATCGCCAGCGGCACGACCGCGATGTTGTCCTTCAGCTCGGCCTCGTGGCGCTCCTCCGGCGTCGATCGCGTGTTGCCGATCTGCGCGTTCAGCATGTTGATCGCCATCAGCAGCATGATGATCCCGCCGCCCACTTCGAGCGACCCGACCGAAATGCCGAAGAAGTCGATGATCTGCTGCCCGAGCAGCGTCGTCACCGTGATCACGCAGAACACCGACACCGACGCGATCCGGATCGTGCGCCGCCGCTCGGCATCCGTCTGCTGCGCCGTCAGGCTCAGGAAGAACGGCACCGCGCCGACCGGGTTGATCAGCGCCAGCAGCGATATGAACGATTTGAGCAGATCCATCGCAAGCCGGCGCCGCGCGCCGCAGCCGTGAGGTTGTTCTTGACGCGCCGTCCGGTCAGTTCAGGTTCAGAGACTGCCCTTCGTCGACGGGATCTGCCCCGCCGCACGCTCGTCCAGCTCCACCGCCGCGCGCAGTGCACGGCCGAAGGCCTTGAACACCGTTTCGAGCTGATGGTGCGCGTTGATCCCGCGCAGGTTGTCGATGTGCAGCGTGACGCCCGCGTGGTTCACGAAACCGCGGAAGAATTCGATCGACAGGTCGACGTCGAACGTGCCGATCCGCGCCCGCGTGAACGGCACGTGGAATTCGAGGCCCGGCCGGCCGGAGAAGTCGATCACGACGCGCGACAGCGCCTCGTCGAGCGGCACGTACGAATGGCCGTAGCGGCGGATGCCCTTGCGGTCGCCGATCGCCTTCGCGACGGCCTGGCCGAGCGTGATGCCGACATCTTCGACCGTGTGGTGGTCGTCGATATGCGTATCGCCATGCGCTTCAACCTCGAGATCGACCAGACCGTGTCGAGCGATCTGGTCGAGCATATGGTCGAGGAACGGCACGCCGGTGGCCAGCTTCTGCTGGCCCGTACCGTCGAGATTGAGCTTCACACGGATCTGCGTTTCGCTGGTATTGCGAACGACTTCCGCCACACGCATGGCAATTCCTTGACTGAGTCGATGTAAATGGGGATTGATCGTTTCGCGCTGCGGCGCCCAGAGGCTCAACCGGGCAGCGCGAGTTTCAAAGCGGCCAGCAGGCGCGCGTTTTCGTCGGGAGAACCGACGGTCAGCCGCACGCATTCAGCCAGCAACGGATGCATTTTACTCACGTTTTTGACCAACACCCGCTCGGTGAGCAGCGCGTCGAACACGGCGGCCGCGTCCGGCACGCGCACCAGCAGGAAATTGCCGGCGCTCGGGAACACCGTCGTGCCCGGCAGCGCGGCCACTTCCTGTGCGAGACGCGTGCGTTCCGCTCGCAGGTCGGCCGCCTGCGCGTCCAGCACGTCGAGGTGGTCGAGCAGGAAATCGGCGGTCGCCTGGGTCAGCACGTTGATGTTGTACGGCGGGCGCACCTTGTCGAATTCGGTCAGCCACGCGGGCGAACCGACCAGATAGCCGAGGCGGATGCCCGCGAGGCCGAGCTTCGACACCGTGCGCATCACGACGACGTTGTCGAATTCGGCGGCGCGCGGCAGCCACGAGCGCACGGCGAACGGCTGGTACGCCTCGTCGATCACGACCAGGCTGTGCCGCGCGGCCGCGACGATCCGTTCGATGTCGGCATCGTCGTACAGCGTGCCGGTCGGGTTGTTCGGGTACGCGAGATAGACGAGCGCCGGACGATGCTCGGCAATTGCCGCGAGCATCGCGTCGACGTCGAGCGTCAGGTCGGCCTTCAGCGGCACGCCGACGAATTCGAGCTGCGCGAGCTTCGCGGAGAGCTCGTACATCACGAAGCCCGGCACCGGCGCGAGCACCTTCGCGCCCGGCTTCGCACAGGCCATCGACATCATGCTGATGATTTCGTCCGAGCCGTTGCCGAGCAGCACGTCGCAGCCGGCCGGCACGCCCATCGCATGGCGCAGCTTGTCGAGCAGCGCGGCCGGGCGCGGCGCCGGGTAGCGGTTCAGCGCGACCTGCGCGAGACGCTCCCCGAGCGCCGCGGCGAGCGGTTCGGGCAGCGGGTACGGATTCTCCATCGCGTCGAGTTTCACGAACCCGCTCGCGTCCGGCACCGGGTAGCTCGTCATCGCGAGCACGTCGCGGCGGATGATGTCTTGTGGCGTCGTCATGGTCTCAAGCCGGCGTACGTCGCGCCGGCGTCAATGGGTCGGCAAGGCGGCGGCTGCCGCCCTGCACAGGTGTCTCCTGCCCCGGCGTTCGGGGGCCGGCCGGCACATCAGCGCCGGCCGTGGCCCCGTGCAGCGTGCGGTCAGTTCTTCATCCGGAATTCGGCGCTCTTCGCGTGCGCCTGCAGCCCCTCGCCGTACGCGAGCTCGGATGCGATCTCGCCGAGCGTCTGCGCACCTTCCGCGCTGACCTCGATCACGCTCGAGCGCTTGATGAAGTCGTACACGCCGAGCGGCGACGAGAAGCGCGCGGTGCGCGACGTCGGCAGCACGTGGTTCGGGCCCGCGCAGTAGTCGCCCAGGCTCTCGCTCGTGTAGCGGCCGAGGAAGATCGCGCCCGCATGGCGGATCTGCTGGCCCCATTGCTGCGGCTCCAGCGCGGAAATTTCCAGGTGCTCGGGCGCGATGTCGTTCGCGATCCGGCAGGCCTCGGCCATGTCGCGCACCTTGATCAGCGCGCCACGGCCTTCGAGCGACGCGCGGATCACGTCCTGGCGCGGCATCGACGGCAGCAGCTCGTCGATGGCCTTTGCGACACGCTCGAGGAACGCACCGTCCGGGCACAGCAGGATCGATTGCGCGAGTTCGTCGTGCTCGGCCTGCGAGAACAGGTCCATCGCGACCCAGTTCGGGTCGGTCGTGCCGTCGCACAGCACGAGGATTTCCGACGGCCCGGCGATCATGTCGATGCCGACCGTGCCGAACACGCGGCGCTTCGCCGACGCGACGTACGCATTGCCGGGGCCGCAGATCTTGTCGACGGCCGGCACCGTCGCCGTGCCGTAGGCGAGCGCGCCGACCGCCTGCGCACCGCCGATCGTGAACACGCGATCGACGCCGCCGAGCAGCGCCGCGGCGAGCACGAGGTCGTTCTTCACGCCGTCCGGGGTCGGCACGACCATCACGATCTCGCCGACGCCCGCGACACGCGCGGGAATCGCGTTCATCAGCACCGACGACGGATACGCAGCCTTGCCGCCCGGCACGTACAGGCCGACGCGGTCGAGCGGCGTGATCTTCTGGCCGAGCACCGTGCCGTCGCTTTCCGTGTATTGCCAGCTGTGCGTGCCGCACTCGATCTTCTGCTTCTCGTGGTACGCACGCACCCGCGCGGCAGCGGCTTCCAGCGCCGCGCGCGCCTTCGGGGCGAGGCCGTCGAGCGCCGTCTGCAGCGCGTCCTGCGGCAGCTCCAGCGCGGCCACGCTCGTCGCGCTCAGCCGGTCGAAGCGGTTCGTGTACTCGAGCACCGCGGCGTCGCCGCGCGACTTCACGTCGGCGAGGATCTGCGCGACCGATTGCTCGATCGCCGCGTCTTCGCTCGCCTCGAATGCGAGCAGCGCGCGCAGCTCGGCGCCGAAGCCTTCGCTCGTCGAATCGAGCTTGCGGATGGTGATGGACATGGGAGTTCCGTTACGGTGATGCGCTCAACCGCCATTCTGCGACGCGCGTTCGAACGCGTCGAGGATCGGCTTGAGCGCCGTGCGCTTCAACTTCAGCGCAGCCTGGTTCACGACGAGGCGCGACGAGATCGCCATGATCTCCTCGACCTCGACCAGATTGTTCGCCTTCAGCGTGCCGCCCGAGCTGACGAGGTCGACGATCGCGTCGGCCAGCCCGACCAGCGGCGCCAGCTCCATCGAGCCGTACAGCTTGATCAGGTCGACGTGCACGCCCTTCGCGGCAAAGTGTTCGCGTGCCGTTTCGACGTACTTCGTCGCGACGCGCAGGCGCGCGCCCTGGCGCACGGCGCTCGCATAGTCGAAACCGGCCGACACGGCCACCGACATCCGGCAGCGCGCAATGTTCAGATCGATCGGCTGGTACAGGCCCGAGCCGCCGTGCTCGACCAGCACGTCCTTGCCGGCCACGCCGAAATCGGCCGCGCCGTATTCGACATAGGTCGGCACGTCGCTCGCGCGCACGATGATCACGCGCAGGTCGGGGTTCGTCGTCGGCAGGATCAGCTTGCGCGACGTTTCCGGATCCTCGGTCACCTGCACGCCGGCCGCGGCCAGCAGCGGCAGGGTTTCCTCGAAAATCCGGCCCTTCGACAGGGCAAGGGTCAGCGGCGCGGTCATGCTTGGCTCCCGGAAAGGCGGCGCACGTTCGCGCCGACGGCGGTCAGTTTGGCTTCCATGCGGTCGTAGCCGCGGTCCAGGTGATAGATGCGGTCGACCAGCGTTTCGCCGTCGGCACGCAGCCCGGCGATCACGAGGCTCGCCGACGCGCGCAGGTCGGTCGCCATCACGTTCGCGCCCGACAGCTTCTCGACCCCCGTCACGAGCGCGGTGTTGCCGTCGATCGTGATGTTCGCGCCGAGCCGGTTCAGTTCCTGCACGTGCATGAAACGGTTCTCGAAAATGGTTTCGACGACTTGCGCGGTGCCCGTCGCGACCGAATTCAGGGCCATGAACTGCGCCTGCATGTCGGTCGGGAACGCCGGGTATTCCGACGTGCGGATCGTCACCGCCGACGGGCGGCGGTCCATCTTCACGCGCAGCCAGCTGTCGCCCTCCTCGATCGACACGCCGGCTTCGCGCAGCTTGTCGATCACCGCGTCGAGTATGTGCGGGCGCACGCCCGTCAGCATCACGTCGCCGCCGGCCGCCGCGACCGCGCACAGGAACGTGCCGGCCTCGATGCGGTCGGGGATCACCGAATGGCGCGCGCCGTGCAGCCGCTCGACGCCCTGGATCACGAGGCGATCGGTGCCGATGCCGTCGATTTTCGCGCCCATCGCGACCAGCAAGTGTGCGAGATCGCTCACTTCCGGCTCGCGCGCGGCGTTTTCGATCACCGTCTCGCCGTCAGCGAGAGTCGCGGCCATCAGCAGGTTTTCCGTGCCCGTCACCGTGATCATGTCGGTCACGATGCGCGCGCCCTTCAGGCGCTTCGCGCGGGCTTCGATGAAGCCGTGCTCGATGCTGATCTCGGCGCCCATCGCCTGCAGGCCCTTGATGTGCTGGTCGACCGGACGCGCGCCGATCGCGCAGCCGCCCGGCAGCGACACCTTCGCCTCGCCGAAGCGCGCGAGCAGCGGCCCGAGCACGAGGATCGACGCACGCATCGTCTTCACGAGCTCGTACGGCGCGACGAGGTTGTCGACGCGCGACGCGTCGAGCTGCACGCGGCAGCCGTCCGTCTCGCTCTTCACGCCCATCTGGTTCAGCACCTTCAGCGTGGTCCGCACGTCCTTGAGATTCGGCACGTTGTCGAGATCGACCGGGTCACCGGTGAGCAGCCCCGCGCACAGGATCGGCAGCGCGGCATTCTTCGCGCCCGACACGACGATCTCGCCCGACAGGCGGTGGCCGCCTTCGATCACGAGCTTGTCCATCCCATGGCCATGCGCTTCCCCGTTGGCGGCCGGGTGTGCCGTGGCGACGCTCTGGACGGCGTCGCGCTCGTTGACGGTGACTTGCACTCAGTGATTTCCGTTTATGCGTTCTGCCATTCGGCGGGCGTCAGCGTCTTCATGCTGAGCGCGTGAATTTCCTGTTTCATGCGATCGCCGAGCGCCGCATAGACGAGCTGGTGCCGCTGGATCGGCCGCTTGCCTTCGAAGGCCGCCGACACGATCGTCGCGAAGAAATGCTGGCCGTCGCCTTCGACTTCCAGATGCGTGCAGGCGAGACCGCCTGCGATGTATTGCTTGACCTGTTCGGGAGTCGGCAACATGGTGTAAGGCTCCTGTCGGCGCGCGCCGCCCGGATGGCGGCCGCTGCCTGTCGATATCAATGACGCAGTTTGTAGCCGGTCGCGAGCAGCCGCATCGCGATCAGCGCGAGCAGCACGAAGAAACCGGTGACGATCGCGAGGCTCGCGAACGGGTTGATGTCGGACGCGCCGAAGAACCCGAAACGAAAGCCGTCGATCATGTAGAAAAACGGATTGAGACGCGAGATCTCGCGCCACACGGGCGGCAGCGAGTGCGTCGAATAGAACACGCCGGACAGGAACGTCAGCGGCATGATCAGGAAGTTCTGGAACGCGGCGAGCTGGTCGAACTTCTCGGCCCAGATCCCGGCGATCAGGCCGAGCGTGCCGAGGATCGCCGAGCCGAGCAGCGCGAACGCAATGATGAACAGCGGCGCCGCGAAATGCATCGGGATAAACCAGATCGTCACGACGAACACGCCCGTGCCGACCGCGAGGCCGCGCACCACGGACGCGAGCACGTACGCGCCGAAGATGTCGCGATACGACAGCGGCGGCAGCAGCATGAACACGAGGTTGCCGGTGATCTTCGACTGGATCAGCGACGACGAGCTGTTCGCGAACGCGTTCTGCAGCACGCTCATCATCACGAGGCCCGGCACGAGAAAGCTCACGTACTCGACGCCCGGATAGACCTCGACGCGGCCCGACAGCGCGTGGCCGAAGATCGTCAGATACAGCAGCGCCGTGACGATCGGTGCGCACACCGTCTGAAACGACACCTTCCAGAAACGCAGCAGTTCCTTGTAGAACAGCGTTTGAAACCCGCTCATGCCAATCCCTCGATGACGTCGGCTCCGTTCATCACCTGGACGAACACATCTTCGAGGTCGGCCTTGCGGACCTCGATCTCGTCGAACGTGCAGCCCGCCGCGCGGCACTGCGCGAGGATCCGCTCGACATCGTCGTAGCTCGTCAGGCGCAGCAGGTGCTCGCCCGGCGCGCGGGCGGCCGGGTCGGACTCCAGCCCGCGCAGCTCGGACGGCAGCGCGCCGGTCGCGAGGCGCAGGTAGAGCTGCAGCCCCGCGAAGCGGCGCAGCAGCGCGTCGGTGCGGTCCAGCGCGACCACTTCGCCACGGCGCAGCATCGCGATGCGGTCGCACAGCGACTCGGCTTCCTCGAGGTAATGGGTGGTCAGCACGATCGTGTGGCCTTCGCGGTTCAGGCGCGAGATGAATTTCCACAGCGTCTGGCGCAATTCGACGTCGACGCCGGCGGTCGGTTCGTCGAGCACGATCACGGGCGGCCGGTGCACGAGCGCCTGCGCGACCAGCACGCGGCGCTTCATCCCGCCCGACAGCGCGCGCATGTTCGCATCAGCCTTCTCGGTGAGGTCGAGATTGGCCATCACCTCGTCGATCCAGTCGTCGTTGCGGCGCAGCCCGAAATAGCCGGACTGGATCCGCAGCGTCTCGCGGACGGTGAAGAACGGATCGAACACGAGTTCCTGCGGCACGACGCCGAGTGCACGGCGCGCGCCACGGAAGTCCTTGACGACGTCGTGACCGCGCACCGAGATACTGCCTTCGTCGGCCCGGGCGAGCCCGGCGAGGATACTGATGAGCGTGGTCTTGCCTGCGCCGTTGGGGCCGAGCAGACCGAAAAACTCGCCTTCCTCGACCGACAGGCTGACGCCCTTGAGCGCCTGAAGCGACTTGTAGCGCTTCTTGACGTGACGGATTTCTATGGCTGACATGACTGTGCGCGACGCCAGGGCCGCGACGCCTATTCTGTGCTTGCTGCGTATGAAAATGGGGGCCGGACGCCGATTGGCTGCCCCGCAAAACGCTTGATTATAGGGCAAACCGGCTGGGGGAGCCGGTGCCGGAGGCACGCGGCCTGAAGCTTGCGCGCGCCGGGCGGCGCGGCAGGCTCCGGTCGGACAGGATCAATGTCGCCCGGTGCCGTCGATGAGTGCGTCGACGCCGTACGCGCGCGCGAGGCTGGCGAGCTTCGGGGGGAGATTGTGGATGTCGAGGGTCGCGCCGCGCGCTTTGGCGGCACGTTGCCATGCGAGCAGCACGGCGAGCGCGGACGAATCGAACTGCGTCAGCGCCGCGCAATCGACGGCGGTCGCGCCCGCGCCGATGCGCGCAAGACCGTCCGCGAGCGCGGACTTCGCGCTCGCGACGGTCAGCGAGGAGCCGGCTTCGAAGCCGCTCACGACGCTTGCTTGCCGGCGGCAAGTTGCTGGTTGCGCTGCGTGAGGAACTGGATCAGGCCTTCCACGCCGCTTTGCTGGATCTTCTCGTTGAACTGCTGCTGGTACGTCTGGATCAGCCACGCGCCGAGCACGTTCAGGTCATACACCTTCCAGCCGTTGGCCGTCTTGTACAGGCGGTAGTCGATCTGGACCGGCTGGCCGTTGTTCATCGCGACCGTCTTGACCACGACATCGGTATCGGCCGGATCGGCGCGGAACGGCGGGTACTGGATCTGCTGGTCCGGCTTCAGCTGCGCCAGCGCGCCCGAGTACGTGCGGATCAGCAGCAGCTTGAACTGCTCCTGAACCTGCTGCTGCTGATCGGCCGTCGCCGTGCGCCAGTTGCGGCCCATCGCGAGCTGCGTGGTGCGGCGGAAATCGGTGTACGGCAGGATGTCCTTGTTGACGATCGTGATGATGCGGTTGGTGTCGCCCTGCTTGATCGTCTGCTGCTTGACTTCGTCGAGCACCTGCTGCGTCGCCGTCTTGATCAGCGCCTGCGGGTTCGACTGGTCGACTTGCGCGTGGGCTGCGCCGCCGAACGAGAACAGCGCCGCGAAAACGGGGATCAGGAACAGTTTTTTCATCATAGTGGCCTGCATGAATGAGTCGATGCGAAGGTTGGAGCAGGTAGCTTACGCGCAAGTTCGCATACGCTACCGACTGAATCGTTTCCGGCTGTAACGAATGTAAATCCGTCAGTGCAGCCGGATGCTCGGGAACCGGAACCCGCCCGGCGACGGCGGCGCCACCTGCATCCCGTCGCGGCACAGCGTCTGGCAGGCCAGCCGGCGTCGGCCATCGATCGTCATCCTGCACTCCTGGCAGATGCCCATCCCGCAAAACGGCGCACGCGCCGCACCCGTGCACGACACGCGCGTCGTGTCGTCTCCGCTCGCCGCGACGGCGGCCGCGACGGTCGCGCCGTCGGCCACCGTCAGCGCGCGGCCGTCCAGATGAATGATCATGTCAGCCTCCGCGGGGCCGCCCCAAGGAGGCTGACCGCCCCTGCGAGGGGCGCCGTGCATGGGACGGGAGTCAGCGCTGAAGCGCCAACCCCGGCCGACAGCGAGCAAAGTGAGCGTGGAGGTCGTTTCATGTCAGCGCTCCGGCGACGAGGGACGCGCTCACGAAGCGTCCCGGCAAATACGGTTCGATATCGATGGGCGGCCGTTCGCCGGCCATCAGCGCAGCGACGAGCCGCGCGCTGCCCGGTGCGGTCGTCACGCCGAGCCCTTCGTGCCCGACCGCGAGCCACACGCCCGGCCGCGCCGGATGCTCGCCGAGCAGCGGCAGCCCGTCGGGACTCGCGGAACGGAACCCCGTCCATGCGCGGATCCCGTTCAGGTCGGCCAGGTCCGGCAGATAGCCGACCGCGCGGCGCAGCATGCGCGCGAGCACGGGCGGGTCGACTTGCGCGTCCTCGGTGTCGAACTGGCGCGACGAACCGATCAGCAACTGGCCGGTCGGCCGCGGCTGCACGTTGAACGCGACCGACGTGCCGTCGCTCGCATGCGCGCTCGCCGCATAGCCCAGCTCGACGAGCTGGTGCGACACCTGGCCCGGATAGCGGTCGGTGATCAGCAGATGGCCTTTTTTCGGGCGCAGCGGCAGCTCGGGCAGCAGCGTGCGCGCGGCCACGCCGTTCGCGACGAGCACCCGCTCCGCGCGCAGCGTGTCGCCGCTCGCGAGCGTCACGCTCGGGCCGTCGACCGCGACGGCCCGGTCGCGCCGCAACGTGATGCGCGGCGCGCGCTGCAGCAGCCAGTTCGCGGTGACGGGCGCATAGAGGATCGCGTCGCCGGGAATCTTCAGCGCACCGCCCAGGCCCGCACGCAGCATCGGCTCCAGTTGCGCGAGCGTCGCCGCGTCGATCAGTTCGCCCGCCACGCCATGCGCGGCCAGCGTCGCCTGCTTCGCGCGCGCCAGATCCATTTCGTGCGCATCGGCGGCGAGCCACAGCGTGCCGCAGTTGCGGTACGCGCACCCTTCGGGCATCTCGCCGCTCAGCGCGCGCCACAATTCGATCGAGTAATGGCTGAGCGCGAGTTCGGCCGCGTTGTCGTCCATCGCGACGAGGTGCCCCATGCCCGCGCCGGTTGCGCCGCCGCTCGCGTCGTCGACGACGAGCACGCGCAGCCCGCGCTGCGCGAGTTCGTGCGCGCACGCCGCGCCGACGATGCCGGCGCCGATCACGACGACATCCGTCTTCGTGTCGCTCACGGCGCAATGCCCCAGCCGAATGGATCGTCTTCCTCGATCAGCAGCGTCGCTTCCGCGCTCAGGTGCGCGCTGCCGCGAATCGTCGGCACGATGCCGCCGTCGGTCTGCTCATAGCTCGCCTGGAACACGCTGCCGATCACGCTCGCCTGCCGCCATACGGCGCCCGGTTCGAGCTTGCCGTCGGCCGCGAGGCACGCGAGCTTCGCGCTCGTGCCGGTGCCGCACGGTGAGCGGTCGTACGCGAGGCCCGGGCACAGCACGAAGCTGCGGCTGTCGTGTTCGGGATCGTCGGCGAACAGCTCGATATGGTCGATCTCGCCGCCGTTCGCGCCGGTGATGCCCGCGCGTTCGAGCCCTTCACGCACGGCCGACGCATACGCGGTGAGCGCCGCGACGTTGTCGCCGGCGACGCGCTGCCCGTGGTCGCTGATCAGGAAGAACCAGTTGCCGCCCCACGCGATGTCGCCCTTCACGGGGCCGTAACCCGGCACGTCGAGCGCGACGCCCCGCGCATGGCGATACGCGGGCACGTTGCGCACGCTGACCGACAGGTCGTCGTGCAGCGTGGCCTCGACGGTGCCGACGGGCGTCTCGATCCGGTGCACGCCGGGCGCGATGCGCCCCATATGGTGCAGCGTGCGCACGACGCCGATCGTGCCGTGCCCGCACATCCCGAGATAGCCGCTATTGTTGAAGAAGATCACGCCGGCCGCCGCGTCGGGCGACACGGGTTCGCACAGCAGCGCGCCGACCAGCACGTCGCTGCCGCGCGGTTCGAGAATGCAGGCGGTGCGATAGCGGTCGTGTTCGCGCGCGAGCACGTCGCGACGCTCGGCCATGGTGCCGCTGCCGAGCGCGGGGAAACCGGACACGACGAGCCGAGTGGGTTCGCCGCCCGTGTGCGAATCGATGATCTGGATGCGCTTCATCATGAGCCGTCCGAAGTGGGGAAAGGAGCACAGCTTCCTCCGTCGCGCGTCCGCCCGCTTGTGGCTTTTCGATGAGGACGACGACGAAATCGGCATAGTGCGAAGCGCCCTTCCCGCGCCGTCCGGCCGCTGTGCCGATTTCGTCATTTTGCTCCGCGATACGACTCAAGCGTGATGGGCATTTGCGCGGCGATACTGGTTGCCACACCGACACCTGTCGGCCGACCGATACAAACACGTAGGAGATTGAAGTGAGCCGAAACGCCATTCAGTGGACCGGGGTTTTCCCGGCCGTCAGCACCCAGTTCAAGCCGGACTTTTCCCTCGACATCGATGCCACGCACCGCGTGGTGAAGAACCTGGTGAACGACGGCGTATCGGGCCTCGTGGTCTGCGGCACGGTCGGCGAGAACACGTCGCTGTCGACGAGCGAGAAGCTGCAGGTGATCGAAGCCGCACGCGACGCGGCCGGCGGCAAGATTCCGGTGATCGCCGGCATCGCCGAATTCACGACCGAATTCGCGCGCAACACGGTGCGTGAGGCGCAGCGCGTCGGTGTCGACGGCGTGATGGTGATGCCCGCGCTGGTCTACTCGGCGAAGCCGCACGAAACCGCCGCGCACTTCCGCGCGGTCGCAACCAGCACCGACCTGCCGGTGATGGTCTACAACAACCCGCCGATCTACAAGAACGACGTGACACCCGACGTGCTGATCGCGCTGCAGGATTGCGAGAACATCGTCTGCTTCAAGGATTCGTCGGGCGATACGCGCCGCTTCATCGACCTGCGCAACGCAGTCGGCGATCGCTTCGTGCTGTTCGCGGGCCTCGACGACGTCGTGGTCGAGAGCATCGCCGTCGGCGCCGAAGGCTGGGTGTCGGGCATGTCGAACGCGTTCCCGAAGGAAGGCGAGACGCTGTTCCGCCTCGCGAAGCAGAAGCGTTTCGACGAAGCGCTCGCGCTGTATCGCTGGTTCATGCCGCTGCTGCACCTCGACGCACGCCCCGACCTCGTGCAGTGCATCAAGCTGTGCGAAGAGCTGGTCGGCCGCGGCAGCGCGATCACGCGCCCGCCGCGCCTCGCGCTGCAGGGCGACACGCTCGCGGAAGTGAAGGCCATCGTCGCGAAGGCGCTCGAAACGCGCCCGGCGCTGCCCGACGTCGGTCTCTGATCGACTCCCCCTGCGGCGGCGCGCGGGATTTCCCCCTCACGCGCCGCCGTCTCCGGTCCGGCATGGCTTGCGGGCCCGTTCATACCGGCGCCCGAGCGCGCCGCGCGTGAACGCCCCGCAGCCCGCCCCGGTCGTTCGAACCGGGCGACGCCGGCCGGCAGGCTGGCGCCGCTGCTCCGTCGGAGCGCGGCGCACCTCGAGCCTGTGCCGATATTCCTCCAGGAGACACGCCCATGCCAGGCCAAGGCAACGCTCACCCGTCTGTCCCGCTTTCCCGTTCCGCGCACCCCGACGCGGGTCACGGCAAGTTCAAGAAACAGCTGTCGCTGACCGATCTCACGTTCATCGGTCTCGGCGCCATTTTCGGTTCGGGGTGGCTGTTCGCCGCGAGTCACGTGTCGACGATCGCGGGCCCGGCCGGCATCTTCTCGTGGCTGCTCGGCGGCTTCGCGGTGCTGCTGCTCGGCATCGTCTACTGCGAACTCGGCGCCGCGCTGCCGCGCGCGGGCGGCGTCGTGCGCTACCCGGTGTTCTCGCACGGCCCGCTGCTCGGCTACCTGATGGGCTTCATCACGCTGATCGCCTTTTCGAGCCTGATCGCGATCGAAGTCGTCGCCGCGCGCCAGTATGCGGCCGCGTGGTTTCCGGGCCTGACCGTCGAAGGATCGAGTGACCCGACCACGCTCGGCTGGCTCGTGCAGGCCGCGCTGCTGTGCTTCTTCTTTTACCTGAACTATTCGAGCGTGAAGACGTTCGCGAAGGCGAACAACATCATCAGCATCTTCAAGTTCATCGTGCCGCTGGCCGTGATCGCGGTGCTGTTCACGTTCTTCAAGCCCGCGAACCTGACCATCCAGGGCTTCGCGCCGTTCGGCATGCCGGGCATCGAGATGGCCGTGTCCGCCGGCGGCATCATCTTCGCGTACCTCGGGCTCACGCCGATCGTGTCGGTCGCGAGCGAGGTGCGCAATCCGCAGCGTACGATCCCGATCGCGCTGATCCTGTCGATCCTGCTGTCGACGCTGATTTACGTGCTGCTGCAGCTCGCGTTCATCGGCAGCATCCCTACGCAGATGCTCGCCGCCGGCTGGCATGACGTGAGCAAGGCGTTCTCGCTGCCGTACCGCGACATCGCGCTGGCGCTCGGCGTCGGCTGGCTCGCGGTGATGGTCGTCGCCGACGCGATGATCTCGCCGAGCGGCTGCGGCAACATCTACATGAACGCAACGCCGCGCGTCGTCTACGGCTGGGCGAAGACGGGCACGTTCTTCAAGGTGTTCACGCGCGTCGACGAAGCGTCGGGCATCCCGCGCGCGGGCCTGTGGCTCACGTTCGGCCTCGCGATCTTCTGGACGCTGCCGTTCCCGTCGTGGGAAGCGCTGATCAACATCGTGTCGGCCGCGCTGGTGCTGAGCTATGCGGTCGCGCCGGTGTCGGTCGCCGCGCTGCGCCGCACCGCACCCGACCTGCCCCGGCCGTTCCGTGCAAGCGCGTTCGGCATCACCGGCCCCGCGTCGTTCGTGATCGCCGCGCTGATCGTCTACTGGTCGGGCTGGAGCACGGTGTCCTGGCTGCTCGGCCTGCAGATCGTGATGTTCGTGATCTATCTCGCGTGCCGCCGCTGGGTGCCGACCGCACACCTGAGCCTCGCCGAGCAGGTGCGCTCGTCCGCATGGCTGATCGCGTTCTATGCCGCGATGATCGTCCTGTCGTATCTCGGCGGCTTCGGCGGCACGGGCCAGCTTGCGCACCCGTACGACACGGTCGTCGTCGCGGCTGTCGCGCTCGTCATCTACTACTGGGGCGCGAACACCGGCGTGCGCTCGGAGAAGCTGCAACTCGACGACGACGAGGACTGACGCATCCGCGCCCCTTTTCCATGATCCCTTCGGCCGGGCGCCCCACGCCCGGCTCCTGTTTTTTCCGAGGAAAACCATGCAACTCACAGGTCAGCTCCTGATCGGCCCGTCCGCCATTGCCGGACAGAACGGCACCGTCCACGCGATCGCCGCCGCCACCGGCGAACGGCTCGAACCCGCCTTCGGCGGTGCGAGCCTGCACGACCTGGAGACGGCCTGCGCGCTCGCCGACGACGCCTTCGACACCTATCGCGAAACGTCGCTCGAAGCCCGCGCCGCGTTTCTCGACGCGATCGGCCGCCACATCATGGCGCTCGGCGACGACCTGATCGAACGCTGCGTCGTCGAAACGGGCCTGCCGCGTGCGCGCATCGAAGGCGAGCGCGGCCGCACGGTCGGCCAGCTCGCGCTGTTCGCGTCGCTCGTGCGCGACGGCGGCTTTCTCGATGCCCGGATCGATCCGGCGCGCCCCGAGCGCAAGCCGCTGCCGCGCGTCGACCTGCGCCTGCGCAACGTCGCGGTCGGGCCCGTCGCCGTGTTCGGTGCGTCGAACTTCCCGCTCGCGTTCTCGGTCGCCGGCGGCGATACCGCCTCGGCGCTCGCGGCCGGCTGCCCGGTGATCGTCAAGGCGCATTCGGCGCATCCGGGCACCTCCAAGCTCGTCGGCCGCGCAATCCAGCAAGCGGCGCGTGAATGCGGGATGCCGGCCGGTGTGTTCTCGCTGCTGTTCGACGCGTCGCGCGAGATCGGCCAGGCGCTCGTCGCCGATCCGCGCATCAAGGCCGTCGGCTTCACCGGCTCGCGCCGCGGCGGCGTCGCGCTGATGCACATCGCGGCGGCGCGCCCCGAGCCGATTCCCGTCTATGCGGAAATGAGCTCGATCAATCCCGTGCTGCTGTTTCCCGCCGCGCTCGACGCGCGCCACGACGCGATCGCGCCGCAGTTCGTCGCGTCGCTCACGCTCGGCGCCGGCCAGTTCTGCACGAACCCGGGCCTCGTGCTCGCCGTCGACGGGCCTGCGCTGCGCGCGTTCGAGGAAACGGCCGCCGCCGCGGTGCGTGCCGCGCCCGCGCAAACGATGCTGACGCCGCACATCCACGCCAGCTACGAACAGGGTGTCGCGGCGCTGCGCGATCACGCGGCTGTCGAGCTGCTCGCACAAGGCGCCGAAGGCAACCGCCTGCAGGCCCGCGCGGCGCTGCTCGCGACCTCGGCCGACGCGTTCATCGCGCATCCCGAGTTGCGCGACGAGGTGTTCGGCCCCGCTTCGCTGATCGTGCGTTGCCCGGACGCCGACACGCTGCATCGCGTGCTGAAGTCGCTCGAAGGCCAGCTGACGATCGCGGCCCACCTCGCCGATGGCGATGCGCCGCTGTTCGCCGCGCTGCGCCCGCTGCTCGAGCGCAAGGCCGGCCGCATTCTCGTCAACGGCTTCGGCACGGGTGTCGAGGTCGGCCACGCGATGGTGCACGGCGGCCCGTTCCCGGCCACGTCCGATACGCGGACGACGTCCGTCGGCGCGCGCGCGATCGAGCGCTTCCTGCGCCCGGTGTCGTATCAGGACCTGCCTGATGCGCTGCTTCCGGACGCGATCCGCAACGGCAATCCGCTGAACGTGCCGCAACGTATCGACGGCGTGCCCGCGCCGCGGGAGGCGTGAGATGACCGCATCCACCGACGAAGTCGTCCTGTCGCTCGATGAAGTCCACGCGCTCGCGCTGCGCGTGCTGACGCACCACGGCATGTCCGACGCGCATGCGCGTGCCATCGCCGGCGTGATCACGCAAGGCCAGCGCGACGAATGCCATTCGCATGGCGTGTACCGGCTGCTCGTCTGCGTGCGTTCGCTGAAGAAGGGCAAGGTCGATCCGCAAGCCGTGCCGACGCTGCGCCGGTTGTCGTCGTCGATCGTCTCGGTCGACGCCCATCGCGGCTTTTCGCTGCTGAGCTTCGAGACCGGCCTGCCGGTGCTCGTCGAGATGGCCAAGCAGCACGGCATCGCGGCGATGACGATCAACCATTGCTACCACTTCTCCGCGCTGTGGCCCGAGGTCGAGGCCATCGCGGCCGAGGGGCTGGTCGGCATCGCGATGAACCCGAGCCATAGCTGGGTTGCACCGGAAGGCGGCAAGGAGCCGGTGTTCGGCACGAACCCGATCGCGTTCGCATGGCCGCGCCCGGGCGGCGTGCCGTTCGTGTTCGATTTCGCGACGAGCGCGATCGCGCGCGGCGACATCGAGCTGCATGCGAAGCAAGGCAAGGCGATCCCGCCGGAATGGGCGATCGACGCCGACGGCCGGCCGACCACCGATCCGAAGGCCGCGCTGCAGGGCGCGATGCGCACGTTCGGCGGCCACAAGGGTTCGGCGCTCGCGGCGATGGTCGAACTGCTCGGCGGCGCGCTGATCGGCGACATGACGAGCCGGGAATCGATGGACTTCGACGAAGGCGTCGGCGCGACGCCGTGCCACGGCGAACTCGTGATCGCCTTCGACCCGAAGGTGTTCCTCGGCGACGATCTCGATACGGGGCTCGCGCGCGGCGAACGGATGTTCGAATCGATCGTCGCGCAGGGTGCGCGGCTGCCGTCGCAACGCCGCTTCGACGCCCGCGCGCGCAGCCTCGCGAACGGCGTGCGGATTCCGAAGGCGCTGTACGACGAGATCCTGACGCTGCTCGACTGACGCGCGATCGAGCGGCGCGGCTTCGTCGTCGGCAAGACGGGCGATGAAGCCGCTGCCGGGCGCCGCTGGCGATGGCCGGCTGCCGGCTTCGCGTGTTTCCGCCACTCTGTCTTCGCGCCGCGCTTTGTTCGGTTCTTTCGGCTTGTACGCCCACGCGCGGCCCGCCGCGCCCCACCCGCGCCGGTCGGCCTTGCCCGCCGGCGCCGCCCGCCCGGCGGCTGTGGGATAATCACGGAGTTTGCCCAGGGCGCAGCTCAAGAGGTTGTTCGCACGGGCGCGAGAGAGGCCTTTATTCCCCGTGCCTCCACCCTTTTCCCGCGATATTTCTTCAGCAACGACCATGCCCACTTACCGTTCCAAAACCTCCACCGCTGGCCGCAACATGGCAGGGGCGCGCTCGCTCTGGCGCGCCACCGGCATGAAAGACGACGATTTCTCGAAGCCGATCATCGCGGTCGTCAACTCGTTCACGCAGTTCGTGCCGGGGCACGTGCACCTGAAGGATCTCGGCCAACTGGTCGCGCGCGAGATCGAGGCTGCCGGCGGCGTCGCAAAGGAATTCAACACGATCGCGGTCGACGACGGCATCGCGATGGGCCATGACGGCATGCTGTATTCGCTGCCGAGCCGCGACATCATCGCCGACTCGGTCGAATACATGGTGAACGCGCACTGCGCGGACGCGATGGTCTGCATCTCGAACTGCGACAAGATCACGCCGGGGATGCTGATGGCCGCGATGCGCCTCAACATCCCGGTGATCTTCGTGTCGGGCGGCCCGATGGAAGCGGGCAAGACGCGCCTTGCGAACCCGGTCACCAAGGCCATCGAGGTGAAGAAGCTCGACCTCGTCGACGCGATGGTCATCGCGGTCGACCCGTCGTATTCCGACGCGGAAGTCGCCGAAGTCGAGCGCTCGGCCTGCCCGACCTGCGGTTCGTGCTCGGGCATGTTCACCGCGAACTCGATGAACTGCCTGACCGAAGCGCTCGGCCTGTCGCTGCCCGGCAACGGCACGGTGGTGGCCACCCACGCCGACCGCGAGCAACTGTTCAAGCGCGCCGGCCGTCGCATCGTCGAACTCACCCGCCAGCACTACGAGCAGGACGACGAACGCGTGCTGCCGCGCTCGGTGGGCTTCAAGGCGTTCGAGAACGCGATGACGCTCGATATCGCGATGGGCGGCTCGACCAACACGATCCTGCACCTGCTGGCGATCGCGCAGGAAGCCGGCATCGACTTCACGATGAAGGACATCGACCGCCTGTCGCGCGTCGTGCCGCAGCTGTGCAAGGTCGCGCCGAACACGAACAAGTACCACATCGAGGACGTGCACCGCGCAGGCGGCATCATGGCGATCCTCGGCGAGCTCGACCGCGCCGGCAAGCTGCACACCGACGTGCCGACCGTGCACACGCCGACGCTGAAGGACGCGCTCGACCAGTGGGACATCGTCCGCACGCAGGACGACGCGGTCCGCACGTTCTACCAGGCCGGCCCGGCCGGCATCCCGACGCAGGTCGCGTTCAGCCAGAACACGCGCTGGCCGAGCCTCGACCTCGATCGCGCCGAAGGCTGCATCCGCTCGTACGAGCATGCGTTCTCGAAGGAAGGCGGCCTCGCCGTGCTGACGGGCAACATCGCGCTCGACGGCTGCGTGGTGAAAACGGCCGGCGTCGACGAGAGCATCCTCGTGTTCGAAGGCACGGCTCACGTGACCGAATCGCAGGATGAGGCAGTCGACAACATCCTGAACGACAAGGTCAAGGCCGGCGACGTGGTGATCGTGCGCTACGAAGGCCCGAAGGGCGGCCCCGGCATGCAGGAAATGCTCTACCCGACCAGCTACATCAAGTCGAAGGGCCTCGGCAAGGCATGCGCGCTGCTGACGGACGGCCGCTTCTCGGGCGGCACGTCGGGCCTGTCGATCGGCCATTGCTCGCCGGAAGCGGCAGCGGGCGGCGCGATCGGCCTCGTGCGCGACGGCGACAAGATCCGCATCGACATCCCGAACCGGACGATCAACGTGCTGGTGTCGGACGAGGAACTGGCGCGCCGCCGCGAAGAGCAGAACGCCAAGGGCTGGAAGCCGGCGCAGCCGCGCCCGCGCAAGGTGTCCGCTGCGCTGAAGGCCTACGCGAAGCTGGTCATGTCCGCCGACAAGGGTGCGGTGCGCGACCTGTCGCTGCTCGACGACTGATTCGGGTAACAACCCGCAAGGCCGGCTGCTTGTAACACGTAGCCGGTCGGGCTACGGGCTATACGACCGCCCGCTCGGCCCATCCAGAAGCCGCTCTCCGGAGCGGCTTTTTTTCGCCCTGCGCCGACCGAATGCATCGGCATCGTCAGTGACGGAATTCTTCCGGGCCGCCGCCACCTCCGCCACCGCCGTGGCTTCCGCCGCCGTTCCCGCCGCCTTGCGGTCGCGCGCCGCCGTAACCACCGCCACCACCCCCACCACCGCCCGGGTGCACCGGTACCGGCATCGCGCGGCCCTCACCGCCCGGCGCGGGAGGCGGACGCATGACGGCGGCCGGTGGCGGAAGCATGCCGGCAGATGGGC
>NZ_JAAGPH010000058.1:0-44644 GCF_017104705.1 Burkholderia sp. Se-20373
GCGAGCGTTCATCCGGCGAACCGGCTTCAGTGGGTTTGGGCGGAAGTGAAGTGGCCATCTTTCGGGGGCGCCCTCGTCGACGAGGGGACAGTGCATCGAAACCGCCCTCATGATACAGGCGCGCCCAGGTTGACACGTGCCCAGCGCTTCGAATGTCGAATAACGCTGCCGTTTGGCCATACGACAGCCCGTCGCGCTGCATGCGCTGTAGCACCGATAGCTTGAACCGGGCGTCGTACTGAGCGACTTTCCTTTTCAGCCCGGCCGCGCCGTGCTCCCGATAGCTCGCCACCCAGCGCCGGATGACCGTGCGTCCAACCCCGTGACGAGTTGCAAGCATGCGTGTGCTCGTCTCTCCTCCCAGATACTCCTGAACTACCTGCAGTCGAAACCGCTCGTCGTACTTCGCCATGAAAAACACCCCAAAGGCTGGATCAGTGTCCAACTTCTGGGGTGCAGTTCAATCACGCGGGCTTTTTCGCTTGACGGCCGGAACCGGCACGAATGGTCACACCAGCACCAGGTTGTCGCGATGGATCAATTCGGGCTCGAGCATGTAGCCGAGCACGGATTCGATCTCGCCGCTCGGCTTGCGGTGAATCAGTTTCGTCTCCGCACTGCTGTAGTTCGTGAGCCCACGCGCCACTTCGCGTCCGTCGGGGCCGACGCACGCGATGACTTCGCCGCGCGCGAACGCGCCCTGCACGTCGATCACGCCGATCGGCAGCAGGCTCTTGCCGCCGGCCGTCAGCTTCTCGACCGCGCCTGCGTCGATCACGACATGGCCGCGCACCTGAAGATGGTCGGCCATCCACTGCTTGCGCGCCGCCATCCGCGCGGTACGTGCGATCAGTTGCGTGCCGATCGCCTCACCGGCCGCCAGACGCACGAGCACGTCGGCCTCCCGGCCGCTCGCGATCACGGTGTTCGCGCCGCTGTGCGCCGCGCGCTTCGCCGCGAGGATCTTCGTCAGCATCCCGCCACGGCCGAGGCTGGAGCCCGCGCCGCCGGCCATCGCCTCGAGTTCCGGCGCACCTGCATTGGCTTCCGCAACGAGCGTCGCGTTCGGGTCCTTGCGCGGATCGGCCGTGAACAGCCCCGACTGGTCGGTCAGGATGATCAGGGCATCGCCTTCGATCAGGTTTGCAACGAGCGCGCCGAGCGTGTCGTTGTCGCCGAACTTGATTTCGTCGGTGACGACCGTGTCGTTCTCGTTGATGATCGGCACGACGCCAAGCCGCAACAGCGTCAGCATCGTCGAACGCGCATTCAGGTAACGCTCGCGGTCCGCCAGGTCGGCATGCGTCAGCAGGATCTGCGCGGTGCGGATGTCGTGCTCGGTGAAGCGGCTTTCATAGACCTGCGCGAGCCCCATCTGGCCGACTGCGGCGGCAGCCTGCAACTCGTCGATTTCCCGCGGTCGCTTGCTCCAGCCGAGCCGCTGCATCCCTTCGGCAATCGCGCCCGAACTGACGAGCACGACTTCCTTGCCCTGCGCGCGCAGTGCGGCAATCTGGGCCGCCCAACGGCCGATTGCCGCATGATCGAGCCCCTTGCCGTCGTTGGTCACGAGGCTGGAGCCCACCTTCACCACCAATCGCTTCGAATCCGCGATGATCGAACGCATCCTGCACTGTCTCCTGTATCTGCTGCCTTTCCGACCGGGCGCGATTGAACGCCGGCGCCGGGCGGCACGCCCGGCGCGTTCCGGAATCGCTCAGGCGTCGTCGCCCGGCGCTGCATCGCCCTTGGCAGGCGGCGCATCGCGGAAACGCACGTCTGCCGCGAGATCTTCCGCCTCCGCGGCGCGATGCGCGTCCGAATGTTCGGAGAGGTAGTCGTAGATCGCGTAGCACAGCGCTTCACAACCCTGGCCGGTCAGTGCCGAGATCTCGAACACGGGGCCGTCCCACTCGAAGCGCTCGAGGAAATCCGCGACCCGCGCCTTGCGCTCGTCTTCCGGCACCATGTCGAGCTTGTTGAGCACGAGCCAGCGCGGCTTCTCGTAGAGCGCTTCGTCGTACTTGCGCAGCTCGCCGACGATCGCCGTCGCTTCCGCCACTGGATCGACGCTTTCGTCGAACGGCGCGAGATCGACCAGATGCAGCAGCACGCCGGTGCGCTGCAGGTGGCGCAGGAACTGATGGCCGAGGCCCGCGCCTTCGGCGGCGCCCTCGATCAACCCCGGGATGTCGGCGATCACGAAGCTCTTGCTCGGGCCGACGCGCACCACGCCGAGATTCGGCGCAAGCGTCGTGAACGGGTAGTCGGCAATCTTCGGCCGCGCGTTCGACACCGACGAGATGAACGTCGACTTGCCTGCGTTCGGCATGCCGAGCAGACCGACATCGGCGAGCACCTTCAGCTCGAGCTTCAGCATGCGACGCTCGCCGGGCTTGCCGTCCGTCTTCTGGCGCGGCGCGCGGTTCGTGCTCGACTTGAAATGCAGGTTGCCGAGCCCGCCGGCGCCGCCCTGTGCAAGCATGACCTGCTGGTCGTGCTCGGTCAGGTCGGCGATCAGCTCGCCGGTATCCATGTCGCTGATCATCGTGCCGACCGGCATGCGCAGCGTGACATCGTCGCCGCCCTTGCCGTAGCAATCCGATCCGCGCCCGTTTTCGCCGTTGCGCGCCAGGTGCTTCTTCGCGTAGCGGTAGTCGATCAGCGTGTTGATGTTGCGGTCGGCGATCGCGTATACGCTACCGCCCCGGCCGCCGTCGCCGCCGTCCGGCCCGCCGAACGGGACGAATTTCTCGCGGCGCATCGACGCACTGCCATCGCCTCCGTCTCCGGCGATGACTTCGATTCGTGCTTCGTCAATGAACTTCATTCGTCACTCCGCCCAGTATTTCCGCTATTGTGCCGCGCGCCGGCGCGCTTGAACAATCTGCCGTTCGGCCGATCGTACGCCGGTTGCGCGATGGCCGCCCAAACGCACACGCGCCCGGCGGCCAAATAAAAAAAGGCCCCGCGAAGACTGCGGGGCCTTTCGGCTACGAAGCCCGTGGGTGCCTGAACTTAGGCAGCCGCCGGGACAACGATGACCAGATGCTTCTTGTCCGCGCCCTTCGTCGCGAACTTGACGTGACCGTCGACCAGCGCGAACAGGGTGTGATCCTTGCCCATGCCGACGTTCTCGCCTGCGTGCATGCGCGTACCGCGCTGACGCACGATGATGCCGCCGGCATTGATTGCCTGGCCGCCGTACACTTTCACGCCGAGACGTTTCGACTCGGAGTCGCGGCCGTTCCGGGAAGAGCCGCCTGCCTTTTTGTGTGCCATCTGATTGCTCCTTTACCGAGGCGCTTACGCGTTGATCGCGTCGATGCGCAGCTCAGTGTAGTTCTGGCGGTGGCCGCCGTGCTTTTGGTAGTGCTTCCGGCGACGCATCTTGAAGATGGTGACCTTGGCATGACGACCGTGCGACACAACGGTGGCCTTGACGGAAGCCCCACTGACCAGCGGCGTACCGAACTTAATCGATTCGCCTTCGCCCACTGCGAGAACCTGGTCGAGCGTGATTTCAGCGTCAATGTCAGCCGGTATCTGTTCTACTTTGAGTTTTTCGCCAACGGCAACCTTGTACTGCTTGCCGCCGGTTTTTATGACCGCGTACATTGAGAACCTCACTCTGGATCCAATTTTTCCGCACACCACGCGCGGAAAACACGTGATTATACATGGGGTTAGCACCCAAGTCAAAGCCGATCGACGATTGCCGCGCGCAGGCCTCTACCGGACGGCCAAAATCGCGCCGCTGGTACGTCTGACAGACCGGCATATCGCGGATTCGACTTATAATCCGCGGCATCACCCAATTCCATCATCATGTCGTCGTCCACCGCCTCCCCCACCCTCAGCGCCGCCCATCTGCTCGCTCCGATCACCAGTGACATGGAGCAGGTGAATCGCGTTATCCGGCAAAGCCTCGCGTCCGATGTGCTGCTGATCAACCAGATCGCCGAGTACATCATCGGCGCGGGCGGCAAGCGGCTGCGTCCGGCATTGCTGCTGCTCGTCGCCGGCGCGCTCGGCGAGACGTCGCACCAGCGGCACGTGCTGGCCGCCGTCGTCGAGTTCATCCACACGGCCACGCTGCTGCATGACGACGTCGTCGACGAATCCGAGCTGCGCCGCGGCCGCCAGACCGCCAATGCGCTGTTCGGTAACGCGGCGAGCGTGCTGGTCGGCGACTACCTCTATTCGCGCTCGTTCGAGATGATGGTCGGCGTCGGCAAGATGCGCGTGATGGAGATCCTGTCGGAAGCGACGACGATCATTTCCGAAGGCGAGGTGCTGCAGCTCCTCAACATGCACGACGCGGACGTCGACGAAACACGCTACATGCAGGTGATCCGTTACAAGACGGCCAAGCTGTTCGAGGCCTCGGCACGTCTGGGCGCGGTACTCGCGGGCGCCGATGCGCCGACCGAGGCGGCCGCCGCCGAATACGGCCGCCGGATCGGCACTGCATTCCAGATCATGGACGACTGGCTCGACTACGCGGGCACCGCCGAGGCAATGGGCAAGAATGCCGGCGACGACCTTCGCGAAGGCAAGCCGACGCTGCCGCTCATCTATCTGATCGAACGCGGCACGCCCGAACAGTCGGCGCTGGCACGCGAAGCGATCGAACAGGGCGGCACCGATCGCTTCGACACGATCTTCGAAGCAATCACGCGCTCGGGCGCACTGGATCACACGCTCGAATGCGCACGCCAGGAAGCGCAGGCGGCAGCCGCGGCGATTGCCGCGTTCCCGGACTCGATCTATAAGGAAAGCCTGCTCGGGTTGTGCTCATACTCGACGTCGCGGCAGTCGTAAACACGCCGCGAACGCGAAGCGATGCCTTGCCTCGAAAATTTTCTTCATCAAAGTATTCCCTTTTAGAAAAAACATCGTTATAGTTACGTTCTTGCTTGTGACGACGCAGCGATTCTTAACGAAAGCAGCGAAGTCCAAAGAGCAAAAATCGGGGTGTAGCTTAGCCTGGTAGAGCGCTACGTTCGGGACGTAGAGGCCGGAGGTTCGAATCCTCTCACCCCGACCAGATTTTTAAAAAACCGTGCACTTCGTGCACGGTTTTTTTTTACCCGGCCGCCGCAGGCCCCTCGTGTCGCGCACGACACATCGCAGTCGCCGGCCTCTGCTATATTTCTCCCATCCCAGTCCTTCACTGCCCTTCCAACGCGTGGACCAAATTCCCTTATGGGCGCAAATCGGCGCCGTCTTCCTGCTTCTCCTCTGTTCCAGCTTCTTTTCGATTTCCGAGACCGCGATGATGGCGCTCAACCGCCATCGGCTGAAGCATCTCGCCAGCCAGGGCGCACTCGGCGCGAAAACCACGCAAGGCCTGCTCACGCGCACTGACCTGCTGCTCAGCGTGATCCTGATCGGCAACAACCTGTTCAACACGATCATCCCGGTCCTGACGACGTCGCTCGCGCTGCATACGTTCGGTCGCAACAACCTCGCGCTGTCGATCGCGACCGGCATCGTCGCGTTCCTGATCATCGTGTTCGCCGAAATCGCGCCGAAGATCGTCGGCGCGACGTTCCCCGAACGCATCGCGCTGCCCGCGAGCCTCGTGATCGCGCCGCTGATGCGCGTGTTCAAGCCCGTCGTCTGGTTCGTCAACGCCCTCGCGAACGGCGTGCTGTGGGTGCTGCGCATCAACACGAAGAAGGGTCGCGACCAGCGAATGTCGGCCGACGAGCTGCGGGCCATCGTGCTCGAGTCGAGCAGTTTCATGCCGACCAAGCACCGCAGCATCCTGCTCAACCTGTTCGACCTCGAGAACATCACGGTCGACGACGTGATGGTGCCGCGCCGCCAGATCGAGTCGCTCAATTTCTACGCGCCGCTCGACGACGTCCTGCACCAGCTCGAGACCTGCTATCACAACCGGCTCGTCGTCTACGAAGGCGACATCGACAAGGTGCTCGGCGTGTTGCACGTCCGCAAGACGCTGACCGCGCTGCACAACCAGGAATTCGACCGCGAGACGCTGCGCGCGCTGCTCGCCGAGCCGTACTACGTGCCGTCCGGCACGCCGGTGGTCCAGCAGCTCCAGTTTTTCCAGGAAACCCGGCAGCGGACCGCGCTCGTCGTCAACGAATACGGCGAGCTCGAAGGGCTCGTGACGCCCGAAGACATCATCGAGGAACTGATCGGCGAATTCACGACGTCACTGCCGCGCAGCGAGCGCAAGGGCGGCTGGGACGAGAACGGCGAATGCATCGTTTCGGCGAGCATGCCGCTGCGCGAACTGAATCGCTGGCTGCATCTGAAGCTGCCGACCGACGGGCCGAAGACGCTGAACGGCCTGGTGCTCGAAATCCTCGAGGAAATTCCGGAAGACGACGTGTGCCTGAAAATCGGTGACGTCATGCTCGAGGTGATGCGCAGCGACGATCAGGCCGTGCGCACCGTCAAGCTCTTCAAGCCGCGCAGCTCGCGCACCGCACGCGCCACGTCGCGCTAGCCGAACGGCTGACTGCCGGCGCCGCCCGTGACGCGCGACCATCTGCTGGTCACGGTCAACAGGCGGCCAGCGTGCCGGCTCACATGCATTTCCCTCCTCCAGGGGCGCCGCTGCGCACGCAGCCGCCCGCCCACGCCGATGCGTCGCCCGCCACCGCACCGCGCGCGCTCGACGCGGCCCAGCTCGACGACGCGCCGGCCGTGCGGCTGCTGACGGACACGCTTCATGCGGCGCGCGTACGCGATGCATCCGACATTCACGTCGAACCATTCGAAGCCGGCTGGCGCATCCGCCTGCGCATCGACGGCGTGCTGCACGAACATGCACGGCCGCCCCTTCATCTGCGCGACGCGCTCGTCACACGGATCAAGGTGCTCGCGCGCATGGACATCGCCGAACGACGGCTCCCGCAGGACGGCAGGCTGCGCATCGTGATCGACGGCGGTACGCGCGGCGACTACCGGGTCAGTTCGCTGCCCACGTTGTTCGGTGAAAAGCTGGTGCTGCGGCGGCTCGAAACCATGCCGATCGACCTCACCCTTGCCCGCCTCGGCTTCGACACGCAGCAGGCGGCCGCGATGGAGGCCGCGATACGCGCCCCGCATGGTCTCGTACTCGTCACGGGTCCGACCGGCAGCGGCAAGACGCTGTCGCTCTACTGCGCGCTGCAGATGCTCGATCGCGACGCGCACAACGTCTGCACGGTCGAGGATCCCGCCGAGATCCAGCTCGACGGCATCAGCCAGGTCGGTGTCGCCGAAAAGGCCGGGCTCACGTTCGCGACTGCACTGCGCGCGCTCTTGCGGCAGGATCCGGACATCATCATGGTCGGCGAGATTCGCGATGCGGAGACGGCCGACGTCGCGATCAAGGCCGCGCAGACCGGCCATCTCGTGCTGTCGACGCTGCACACGAACGACGCGCCGGCCGCCGTCGCGCGGCTGCTCGACATCGGCGTCGCACCGTACAACCTCGCGGCCGCGTTGCACCTCGTCACCGCGCAGCGCCTCGTCCGGCGGCTGTGCACCGCCTGCCGCGTGCACTCGGACGCACCGGTGCCCGTCCTGCGCGAAGCCGGCTGCGACCCGGCTGCCCTCGCAACCGGATGGCGGCCGTTCGTTGCACGAGGCTGTCCGGCCTGTCACGGCATCGGCTATCGCGGCCGCGTCGGCCTGCATCAGACGATGCCGGTATCGTCCGGGCTGGCGGAACGCATCGTCGCACGGGCGAGTGTTGGCGAACTCGCGCAATGCGCGGCGGCCGAAGGCGTGCGCAGTCTGCGCGACGCGGCGCTCGCGCGCGTCCGTGACGGCACGACGAGCATCGCGGAAGCCCTCGCCGCGACACCTGCCGCATGAGCATGCACACGCCGCCGCGCGAAACCCGCTTCGCGTGGCGTGGCCGCCGTCGCGACGGCACGTCGCGCCGCGGGACCGTCATCGCATTCGACGCCGCGAGCGCACGTGCCGCGCTCGCACGCGACGGCATCGCCGTACTGTCGCTCGATGTCCGCGGAGCGGCCCGACCGCCCACGGCCAACGCGCGGGACGTCACGCGCTTCACGCGCCAGCTCGCGAGCCTGCTCCAGGCCGGGTTGCCGCTCGCGCCGTCGCTCGAGATGCTCGCGCGTACGCGGCCACACGATGGCCTACCGCGCATCGCCGCAGGTCTCGCCCGCGAGATCGGCGGCGGCCGTCGCTTCGCCGATGCACTCGCACGCTATCCATCCCAGTTCGGCACGCTGTATCGCCAGCTGATCGAGGTCGGCGAAGCGTCCGGCTCGCTCGGCATCGTGCTGACGCGGGTCGCGGAACACCGCGAGCGCACCGACGCGCAGTGGCGCAAGCTGCGGGCCGCGCTCGCGTACCCGGCGGCCGTCATCCTGTTCGGGCTCGCGATCTCGGCCGCGTTGATGGTGTGGGTGGTACCGACGTTCCGTCAGATCTTCGACGGGTTCGGCGCCGCACTGCCGGCGCCGACCCGCGCGCTGCTCGCGCTGTCTTCCGCGCTATCGGCATGGGGCGGTGGGCTCCTTTCCATTGCCGCGGCAGCCGGGCTGGCCGCGCATCACGCGCTGCGGCGGTCGGCACCGCTGCGCCACGCTGTCGCTCGGCGGCTGCTGCACGCGCCGCTCGCGGGTAGCGCGCTCAGCCGGTATGCGGCCGCACGCTGGTGCCGCTCGCTGGCGACGCTGCTCGGCGCCGGTGTGCCGCTCGCCGACGCCTTCGCCACACTCGAGCGCACCGCCGGCCATCCGGTGTTCGAGCACGCCACTGCGCACATCGCGGCCCGCGTGCTACGCGGCGCACGCCTCGCGGACGCCATGCAGTCGGCCGGCTGCTTCCCGGACGACGTCGTGCAGCCGATTGCCGTCGCCGAGGAGACGGGTGCGCTCGACGCGATGCTCGCCGACATCGCGGCGCTGTGCGAACGCCAGCTCGACGCGCGTCTCGATGCACTCGCCGCGCTCGGCGAACCGCTGATCGTGATCGTACTGGGCGCACTCGTCGGCGGCCTCGTGATCGCGATGTACCTGCCCATCCTTCAGCTCGGCAACGTGGTGTAGCATCGCAACCGATTCTGTCGCCTTTTAGTCCCATCCGTGAGCCTCATGACGCCAGCGCCCCTGTATTCCGTTACCGATTCGCCCGAGAGCACGCTGCTCGCGCTGGCGATGCTGCCGCCCGCGCTGCAGTATGCGTTCGCGGTCGTCGTCGGCCTTTGCGTCGGCAGCTTCCTGAACGTGGTCGTCCACCGGCTGCCCGTGATGATGCAGCGTGCGTGGCAGGCCGAAATCGATGAAGCGACCGGCAACGCGAGCGCCCCGCCCGACGACGGCTACCCGCCGCGCTACGATTTGTGGCGCCCGCGCAGCGCCTGCCCGCATTGCGGCCACGTGCTGCGCGCATGGGAAAACATCCCGCTCGTCAGCTTTCTGATGCTGCGCGGGCGCTGCCGGCGCTGCGGCCACGGGATCGGCATCGTATATCCGCTCGTCGAGCTCGCGTGCGCGCTGCTCGCCGCCGGCTCGCTCGCGGTATTCGGCCCGACCGTCGCCGCGCTTGCCGCGTTCGCGCTGTGCGCTGCGCTGCTCGCGATGAGCGCGATCGATATCCGGACGGGCTACCTGCCCGACTCGATGACGCTGCCGCTCCTCTGGGCCGGGATCGCGCTGAACCTCGGCGGCACGTTCACGTCGCTGCGCTCGGCGGTGATCGGGGCCATGGCCGGCTACCTGTTCCTGTGGGCGATCTACTGGCTGTTCAAATGGCTGCGCGGCATCGAGGGCATCGGTTTTGGCGACCTCAAGCTGCTCGCCGCGCTCGGCGCATGGATGGGCTGGGCCGCATTGCCGCAGGTCGTGCTGTTCGCCGCGGTGACGGGCGCGATCGTCGGGCTCATCGCGACCTGGCGCGGCCGCATGCGCTTCGAGGAGCCGATTCCGTTCGGCCCGTTCCTCGCGGCAGGCGGCGCCGCGACGCTGTTTTTCGGCACCCCGTTTTATTCGGCGCTCGGAGGCTGACATGTTCGCAATTGGACTCACCGGCGGCATCGGCAGCGGCAAGACGACCGTCGCCGACATGTTCGGCGCCCGCGGCGCGTCACTGGTCGATACCGATCTGATCGCCCATCGCATCACCGCACCGGGCGGCCTCGCGATGCCCGCGATCGAACAGGCATTCGGCCGCGGCTTCGTTGCCGCCGACGGCTCGCTCGACCGTGCGAAGATGCGCACGCTGATCTTCAGCGACGACGCCGCGCTCCGGCGCCTTGAAGCGATCACGCATCCGCTGATCCGCGCGGAAACCGATCGCGAAGCCCGCGAAGCGCAGGGCCCGTACGTGATGTTCGTCGTGCCGCTGCTCGTCGAGTCAGGCAACTGGAAGGCGCGCAGCGACCGCGTACTCGTCGTCGATTGCCCGGTCGACACGCAGATCGCACGCGTGATGCGGCGCAACGGCTTCACGCGCGAGCAGGTCGAAGCGATCATCGCGAAACAGGCAACGCGCGAAGCGCGCCTCGCGGCGGCCGACGACGTGATCGTCAACGACGCGACGACACCCGACACGCTCGCCGCACAGGTCGATGCACTGCACCAACGCTATCTCGCGTTTGCGGCCGCCGCGCGCTGAACCGCGAGCCCAATCGTGATGGTGTACGAAATTGGCGCGTTGCTAGGGTAGAGAGTGAGCATTAGAATGTCCTGCATTGTTTCAATCCCTACCCAAGAGGCGAGCGCGCTTGATTCTTTACGAGTATCCGTTCAACGAGCGAATTCGCACGCTGTTGCGCCTCGAAGATCTCTTCGAGCGCTTCGCGTTCTTTTTGGCTCAGGAGGACCCGCGTGAACACCACGTCGCGCTGACGACGCTGTTCGAAATCGCCGAGGTAACGGGCCGCGCGGACCTGAAATCGGATCTGATGAAGGAGCTCGAACGTCAGCGCCAGACGCTCGCCCCCTTTCGCGGCAATCCGGGCATCGAGCAGAACGCGCTCGAAGCCGTGCTCGGCGAAATCGAGCAGACGCTCGCGAACCTCGCGCAGATGCAGGGCAAGACCGGGCAGCACCTCGTCGACAACGAGTGGCTCGCCAGCATCCGCAGCCGTGCGGTGATTCCCGGCGGCACATGCAAGTTCGACCTGCCGTCGTACTACGCATGGCAGCAGTGGCCCGCTGAGCAGCGGCGTCAGGACATCGCGAAGTGGATCCTGCCGATGCTGCCGCTTCGCGATGCTGTGACGATCGTGCTGCGGCTCGCGCGCGAATCGGGTCAGGCGTCGAAGGTCATGGCGATGCAAGGCAGCTACCAGCAGATGCTGTCCGGCCGCACCTACCAGCTGATGCAGGTGCGCGTGCCGCCGGAGTTGCGCGTCATTCCCGAAGCGAGCGCGAACAAATACATGCTGTGGGTACGGTTCACCATGCAGGACGGCGATGTGCGTCCGCGCGCGGTGGATATCGACGTGCCGTTCCATCTGACACTGTGCAATCTGTAACGGCCGCGGGCCGGATCGCTTTCGTATGACTACCGTTGTGAAATGCCCGTCGTGTGGCGCCGAAGTGCGCTGGACGCCCGAAAATCAGTTCCGCCCGTTCTGCTCGGCCCGCTGCAAGCAGCTCGACCTCGGCGCATGGGCCGCGGAAAAGTACCGGATCGGTGGATCCTCCGACGAGGGCCCCTCGTCGGAAGAAGACGGCACGGACGGCCGCCGCGACAGCTGAGCGGCGCGCCGCACCGCCTGCTAGTGATATGGCCCGCCTTTCCGGCAGGCCATCATGGCGTCAGTTCGACGCGGCTTCCTTCTCGAGCAGTTCGAGCACCGGCAGCGCGGCCGGCAACAGCGGCGCGACGGCGACCGGCAGTTGCTGCCACACGAACGCCTGCCCTTCCTTGCTGTGCGGCTCGCCCGTCCAGCCCGTCACCTTGCAGAAATACAGCCGCACGTACGCATGCGGATAATCGTGCTCGAGCGTGTGCCAGCGGTGGCTGGCCGTGACTTCGATGCCGAGCTCCTCGTGCAGTTCGCGCGCAAGCGCGTCCTCGACGCTTTCACCGGCCTCCAGCTTGCCGCCCGGAAACTCCCAGTAGCCTTCATACGGCTTACCTTGCAGCCGCTGCGCGAGCAGGTAGCTTCCGTCCGGCTGCACCATCACGCCGACCGCGACTTCCGTCACCTTGCGGCCATCGGGCGCGCGCACCGCGCCTTGTGCGGGACCCGCGCTCATGCCTGCTCCTTGCGGCCCGACCAGTCACGCGCAAACTGCCACGCGACGCGTCCCGACCGCGAACCGCGCTCGAGCGCCCACACGAGCGCATCGCCGCGTGCGGATTCGATTTCCGCATCCGGGCAGCCGAAATGACGCAGCCAGTGCCCGACGATGTCGAGGTAGTCGTCCTGCTTGAACGGATAGAAGCTGACCCACAGGCCGAAGCGCTCCGAGAGCGAGATCTTTTCCTCGACGACTTCGCCGGGGTGAATCTCGCCATCCGGAAGATGCTTGTACGACTCGTTGTCGCTCATGTACTCAGGCAGCAGATGGCGGCGGTTCGACGTCGCGTAGATCAGCACGTTGTCCGACTGCGCGGCGATCGAGCCGTCGAGCGCGACCTTCAGCGCCTTGTAGCCCGACTCGCCTTCCTCGAACGACAGGTCGTCGCAAAACACGATGAAGCGCTCGGGACGCTGCGAGATCAGGTCGACGATGTCGCCGAGATCGTGCAGGTCGTCCTTGTCGACTTCGATCAGGCGCAGGCCGTCGTTCGCATACGCGTTCAGGCACGCCTTGATCAGCGACGATTTGCCGGTACCGCGCGCGCCGGTCAGCAGCACGTTGTTGGCCGGCTTCTGCTGCACGAACTGCCGCGTGTTCTGTTCGATCAGCCCTTTCTGGCGATCGATATTGTGCAGGTCGCCGAGCGTGATCGACGACACGGCCGGCACCGGCTGCAGATAGCCGCGCCCCTGGCGCTTGCGCCAGCGGAACGCGTGCGCGGCATTCCAGTCGACCGCAGCCGGCGCGGGCGGCAGCATCCCCTCGAGACGGCCGAGCAGCGCTTCGGCACGCGTCAGAAACTGTTCAAGCTTGTCCATGTCGTTCGAACGCTCCCGATCAGGAGCGGTAATCCGCGTTGATGCTCACGTAGTCGTGCGACAGGTCGCACGTCCAGATGGTGGCCTGCGCGTCGCCGCGGCCGAGCAGCACGCGAATCGTGATTTCGCTCTGCTTCATCACACGCTGGCCGTCTTCTTCCTGGTAAGCCGGGTTGCGGCCGCCCGCCTTCGCGACGAGCACGTCGTCGAGATAGAGGTCGATCTTGTCGACGTCCAGATCCGCGACGCCCGCATAGCCAATCGCCGCGAGAATCCGGCCGAGGTTGGGGTCGGATGCGTAGAACGCCGTCTTCACGAGCGGCGAATGGCCGATCGCATAAGCGATCTGGCGGCATTCCGCGACGTTCTTGCCGCCTTCGACCTGCACTGTCATGAATTTCGTCGCGCCTTCGCCATCGCGCACGATCAGTTGCGACAGCACCTGCGCAACTTCCGTCACCGCATCGCGCAGCGCCGCGTAGGCCGGCGAATCGGTCGACGTGATCGCCGGCAGCGTGCTCTTGCCTGACGCGATCAGGATGAACGAGTCGTTCGTCGACGTGTCGCCGTCGATCGTGATGCAGTTGAACGAGCGATCCGCGACTTCCTTTACGAGCGTGTCGAGCACCGGCTGCGCGACGTTCGCGTCGAACGCCAGGAAGCCGAGCATCGTTGCCATGTTCGGCTTGATCATGCCCGCGCCCTTGCTGATGCCCGTCAGCGTGACCGTATGGCCGTCGATCGTCACCTGGCGCGACGTGGCCTTCGGCAGCGTGTCCGTCGTCATGATCGCTTGCGCGGCGTCGAACCAGTTCGCGGCCTTGCGGTTCGCGAGCGCGGCCGGCAGGCCGGCCTTCAGGCGATCGATCGGCAGCGGCTCGAGGATCACGCCGGTCGAGAACGGCAGCACCTGCGCCGGCTCGATGCCCGCGAGGCGCGCGAGTTCCGTGCAGGTTTCGCGTGCGTTCACGAGGCCCGGCTCGCCGGTGCCCGCGTTCGCATTGCCCGTATTCACGACGAGCGCGCGAATGCCCGCGCCGCCCGCGCGCACCTTCGCCAGATGCTCGCGGCAGACGGTGACCGGCGCTGCGCAGAAACGGTTTTCGGTGAACACGCCCGCGACCGTCGCGCCTTCGTCGACGGAGATGACCAGCACGTCCTTGCGATTCGGCTTGCGGATGTTCGCTTCCGCCCAGCCGAGCGTGACGCCGGCGACGGGATGCAGTTGGGCGGGATCGATCGACGGAAAATTGACAGCCATGGGGCACACCTGCCGGATGGAAAATGCCGGCATGCGCCGGCATCGATTGGAAGAACCAGCGGCTGCACGCGCGGGCCGCCGCAACTCACATCACTCACGCGAAGCTGCGAATGAAGCGGCACGCGTGATGCGCACCGCCGTCGATCATGACAGCTTCCCGTGACATTGCTTGTACTTCTTGCCGCTGCCGCACGGGCACGGGTCGTTGCGGCCGACCCTCGGCATTTCGCCGCCGGGGCCGCTGTGCGTCATCGCACTACCGACCATGTCGGCTGTCGCCGTGGCGGCCACGGCAGCCGCGACGTTGGCCACCGGCGCACCGGCTTCCGCGTAATCGGCGTGCTGGTACTCGACGTTCTCGAGATGACCGCCACGCTCCTCGATCTGCTCGGCGGCCTGCTCGAGCTGTTCCGGCGACTGGATCTGCACGTTCATCACGACGCGCGTGACTTCCTGCTTGATCGCTTCGAGCATCGCGGCGAACAGTTCGAACGCTTCGCGCTTGTATTCCTGCTTCGGATTCTTCTGCGCATAGCCGCGCAGGTGGATGCCCTGGCGCAGGTGGTCGAGCGCCGCGAGGTGCTCCCGCCACAGACGGTCGACCGTCTGCAGCATCACCGAGCGCTCGAACGCGCTGAACGATTCGCGGCCGACCATCGCGACCTTCGCCTCGTACTGCTCGTCGGCGGCCGTCGTCACCGCGTCGAGGATCTCCTCGGCCGTGATCGACGAGGACTCGTTCACCATTTCCTGGATCGCGAGGTCGAGCTGCCATTCGTTGCGCAGCACTTCCTCGAGCTCGGGCACGTCCCACTGCTCTTCGATGCTGCCTTCCGGCACGAACTGGCGGACGACTTCGGTAATCACGCCGTGACGCATCGCGGTGATCGTCTCGGTGATGTCGTGCGCTTCGAGCAGTTCGTTACGCTGCTGGTAGATCACCTTGCGCTGGTCGTTCGACACGTCGTCGTATTCGAGCAGCTGCTTGCGGATGTCGAAGTTGCGCGCTTCGACCTTGCGCTGCGCGGACTCGATCGAGCGCGTGACGATCCCGGCCTCGATCGCCTCGCCTTCCGGCATCTTCAGGCGGTCCATGATCGAACGCACGCGGTCGCCCGCGAAAATGCGCAGCAGCGGATCGTCGAGCGACAGGTAGAAGCGCGACGAGCCTGGATCGCCCTGGCGGCCCGCACGGCCGCGCAGCTGGTTGTCGATCCGGCGCGATTCGTGGCGCTCGGTGCCGATGATGTGCAGGCCGCCCGCGGCCTTCACCTGCTCGTGCAGCGTTTCCCACTCGTCGTGCAACTGCTGGATGCGGCGCGCCTTCTCGTCGGCCGGGATCGCTTCGTCGGCCTCGATGAACGCGGCCTGCTTCTCGGCATTGCCGCCGAGCACGATGTCGGTACCGCGGCCGGCCATGTTGGTTGCGATCGTGACGCGCTTCGGACGGCCGGCTTCCGCGACGATGGCCGCTTCGCGCTCGTGCTGCTTCGCGTTCAGCACCTCGTGCGGCAGACCGGCCTGCTTCAGCAGGTGTGACAGCAGCTCCGAGTTCTCGATCGACGTCGTGCCGACCAGCACCGGCTGACCGCGTTCGTGGCATTCGCGGATGTCGCGGATCACCGCGTCATAGCGCTCCTTGGCCGTCTTGTAGATCTGGTCCTGCTTGTCGATCCGCTTCGGCGGGCGGTTGGTCGGGATCACGACCGTTTCGAGGCCGTAGATCTCGTTGAATTCGTACGCTTCGGTGTCGGCGGTACCGGTCATGCCGGCCAGCTTCGCGTACATCCGGAAGTAGTTCTGGAACGTGATCGACGCGAGCGTCTGGTTCTCGCTCTGGATCTTCACGTGCTCCTTCGCCTCGACCGCCTGATGCAGGCCATCGGACCAGCGGCGGCCGGCCATCAGGCGGCCCGTGAATTCGTCGACGATGACCACTTCGCCGTTCTGCACGACGTAGTGCTGATCCTTGTGGAACAGCGTGTGCGCGCGCAGCGCCGCGTACACGTGGTGCATCAGCGTAATGTTCTGCGGTGCGTACAGGCTCTCGCCCTCGCCGATCAGGCCCCATTCGGCGAGCAGGCGCTCGGCCTTCTCGTGGCCCGATTCCGTCAGGAACACCTGGCGCGCCTTTTCGTCGAGCGTGTAGTCGCCCGGCTTCTCGACGCCCGTGCCGTCAGCCTTCTCTTCGCCGATCTGGCGCTCGAGCAGCGGCGGCAGCGCGTTCATCCGCACGTACAGCTCGGTGTGATCTTCGGCCTGGCCCGAAATGATCAGCGGCGTACGCGCCTCGTCGATGAGGATCGAGTCCACTTCGTCGACGACCGCGAAATTCAGGGCCCGCTGCACGCGCGCGTCGGTCTCGTAGACCATGTTGTCGCGCAGGTAGTCGAAGCCGAATTCGTTGTTCGTGCCGTACGTGATGTCCGCCGCGTAGGCCTGCTGCTTCTGGTCATGCTCCATGCCGGACAGGTTGATGCCGACCGACAGACCGAGGAAGTTGTAAAGGCGCGCCATCCATTCGGCGTCGCGCTGTGCGAGGTAATCGTTGACGGTCACCACGTGCACGCCGCGGCCTGCCAGCGCATTCAGGTACACGGGCAGCGTCGCGACGAGCGTCTTGCCCTCGCCGGTGCGCATTTCCGCGATCTTGCCGTAGTGGAGCACCATGCCGCCGATCATCTGCACGTCGAAGTGCCGCATCTTCAGCACGCGACGGCTGGCCTCGCGGCAGACCGCGAAGGCCTCGGGCAGCAGCTTGTCGAGCGACTCGCCGGCCGCGACCCGCTGGCGGAATTCGTCCGTCTTGCCGCGCAACTGGTCGTCCGTCAGCTTCTCGATCTGCGTTTCGAGCGCATTGATCGTCGTGACGGTCTTTTGGTATTGCTTGACGAGCCGCTGGTTGCGGCTGCCAAAAATTTTCTGGAGAAAACCGGTTGTCATCGGATCGGATCCTGCGTCGCAGCACCGGCGCCCGGCGCGTGTTGCGCGCCCCGGCGCCCGAGCCTCGGCGGCTTAGCGAATTAGTGGACTCAAACGATGAATTTTAGCACGCGGGGAAGCGTGCGCCCGTGTCTCGGCCGGACGGACACTGCGCGCCGACCGCCGAACCATCGGGGCGAAAGCCGCCCGTGCACGGGCCCGCACGGGTACAATCGGCGTCAACGTCCGCGCGCGTGCGCGCCCGAAGAATGTCTCGATGAACCGATTTTCCAAGCGTTTCGGCCCGCTCGCCCCGTATCGCCCGCAACCCGTGTCCGAAGTGCTCGGCCGCACCGACGCGTTCGCGGCGCTGCGCGCCGGCGTCGAACAGATCGCGTCGCTGCAGCGCGATCTTGCCGCGCTCCTGCCCGACTATCTGGCGAACCATATCGAGCCCGGCTTCGTGAAGGATGGCACCCTGACCCTCTTTGCTGCGCACAATGCGTTGGCCGCTCGTCTGCGACAAGTCGAACCGCGGTTGCTCGGCGATCTGCAAAAACGCGGCTGGCCGGTCTCGACGCTACGCGTACGCGTGCGCCCGAAGGATGCGCCGGAGCCGCCCCACGTGAAGCAGGCGCGGATGACGTCGGTCGGGGCGGCCGCGTTGCGCGACCTGGCAGATCATCTCGAACCGTCACCGCTGCAGGACGCGCTCGCGCGGATGGCGGCCCGGCATGGCGCGAAGCCGCGCTGACGGCGCGCGCCGCCGGCAGCGCAAGGCGGCCCAGCCAATAAAAAAGCAGCCCGCAGGCTGCTTTTTTATTGCTTGCGCCGAACGCAGGTCAGGCGAAGGCCGTCTGCATGTCGAACGCGAAGCCCTTCGGGGCGGCCTGCGGATCGTCGAACGTGACGATCTCGTACGCATCTTCGTTCGCGAGCAGTTCGCGCAGCAGCGCGTTGTTCAGCCCGTGGCCCGACTTGTACGCCGTGTACGACGCCAGCAGCGGATGGCCGATCACGTACAGGTCGCCGATCGCGTCGAGCATCTTGTGCTTCACGAACTCGTCGTCGTAGCGCAGCCCGTCGTTGTTCAGGATGCGGTACTCGTCGAGCACGATCGCGTTTTCCATGCTGCCGCCACGGGCGAGACCCATCTCGCGCAGCATCTCGGCTTCATGTGCGAAACCGAACGTGCGTGCACGCGCAATCTCGCGCACGTACGACGTATTCGCGAAATCGACCTCGAGTTCCTGGCCGGTCTTGTCGACGGCCGGGTGACGGAAGTCGATCGAGAATTTCAGCTTGAAACCGAAGTACGGATCGAGACGCGCGAACTTGTCGCCATCACGGATTTCGACCGTCTTCTTCACCTTGACGAAGCGCTTCGGCGCGTTCTGCTCCTCGATCCCGGCGGACTGGATCAGGAACACGAAGGTCGCCGCGCTGCCGTCCATGATCGGGATTTCCTCGGCCGTCACGTCGACATAGAGGTTGTCGATACCGAGGCCGGCACATGCCGACATCAGGTGCTCGACGGTCGACACGCGCACGCCATCCTTCTGCAACACCGACGCGAGCCGCGTATCGCCGATCGACGTCGCCGCGGCGGGAATGTCGACGGGCGTGGGAAGGTCGACGCGCGAGAAGACGATGCCCGTGCCGGGTGCGGCAGGACGGAGCGTCAGCTCGATCTTGCGGCCCGAGTGGACACCGATACCCACGGTCTTCACGATGGATTTGATGGTGCGCTGCTTCAGCATGATGTTCTTCGTCGTGATTGAAGATATCAATCAGGAGTTATATTCGATAGGGGGGATTATAGCGTAATTCCCTATTCAGCGTCGTTTGAAACTGCGTATCAATCTGTTTCGACCGTTTACCCGCGCCGATACGGGACGGGCCGATGCCCGGAACGGAGGCGTTTCCGGTCATCGGCCCGTGTTACAACTGCCCTGAGGCCGGTGAGCAGCGTTGCCGGAAGGCAACGGCGCACCGTACGATCAGGACGTCAACGTCGCGAGAACACTCGCCGCATCGCTCACTTCGAATTTGCCCGGCGCCTCGACGGCCAGCGTCTTGACCACACCGCCGTCAATCACCATCGCGTAGCGCAGGGAACGAATTCCCATGCCACGCGCGGACAAATCCTGCGTCAGCCCCAGCGCATGAGTGAAAGCCGCGCTACCGTCCGCCATCATGCGCACCTTGCCCGCGGTGTGCAGATCACGTCCCCATGCGCCCATCACGAATGCGTCGTTGACGGACACGCACCAGATCTCGTCGATGCCCGCCGCGCGCACTTGCTCGGCGTGTTCGACGTAGCCCGGCACATGCTGCGCCGAGCAGGTCGGCGTGAAAGCGCCCGGCAATCCGAAGATCACCACCCGCTTTCCCGCAACCTGGTCGCGCACGCTGTAGGCATTCGGCCCCAGCGTGCACCCTTCGCGCGCGTCGTCGATGTACTCGAACAATTGCGCGTCGGGCAGCGCGTCGCCCACTTGAATCATGGCTGGTCCCTCATAGCGATACGGTTTTTCAGCGTGTCGCGGACAGCACGGTCCATCCCGCCCCGCTCGAGCGGAGAGGGCACGTTTCCCGGCCCGGCGTCGCAGCCGACGCGGCCTGTCATGGTCCGTAGCATCCGTCACGCCGGCGATACCGCGGCAGATTCGCCGCGGCTTCGCCTGTGTTTGCGTCAGTCAGCCTGCTTGCGCAGGAAAGCCGGGATGTCGTACGTGTCGACACCCTTCTCCTGCAGCGCCTGCACGTGCGATGCCGCGGTTTCGCGCGAATTGCGCCATACCGCCGGCGTGTCGAGCGCGCCGTAGTCTGCCGTGCTGACGTGATGCGTCGGCGCATAGCCGTGCGATACCGCGCTGACCGGCTGGTTGTCCGTACCCGTGCGCAGCAGCGTCATCGGTGCCGATTGCTGCTTCTTCGCCGCACGGCCCAGACCCGTTGCCACCACCGTCACGCGCAGCGCGTCGCCCATTGCGTCGTCGTACACCGCACCGAAGATCACCGTCGCATCTTCCGCCGCGTAGCTCTTGATCGTGTTCATCACTTCGCGCGTTTCCGACAGACGCAGCGAACGGCTCGACGTGATGTTGACCAGCACGCCGCGCGCGCCCGACAGATCGACGCCTTCGAGCAGCGGGCTCGCCACGGCCTGTTCCGCCGCGAGGCGTGCGCGATCGACGCCGGCGACCGTCGCCGTGCCCATCATCGCCTTGCCCTGCTCACCCATCACCGTCTTCACGTCTTCGAAGTCGACGTTCACGAGGCCATCGACATTGATGATTTCAGCGATGCCTGCGACCGCGTTGTTCAACACGTCGTCCGCGCACTGGAAGCACTTGTCCATCTCGGCGTCGTCGCCCATCACGTCGAACAGCTTGTCGTTCAGAACGACGATCAGCGAGTCGACGTGATCCTCCAGCTGCTGCGAACCGGCTTCAGCGACGCGCATGCGCTTGCCGCCTTCGAATTCGAACGGCTTGCTGACGACACCCACCGTCAGGATGCCCATCTCCTTCGCGATCTGCGCGACCACCGGTGCCGCGCCCGTGCCCGTGCCGCCACCCATGCCGGCCGTGATGAACACCATGTGCGCGCCGCGCAGTGCGTCGGCGATGCGCTCACGCGCTTCTTCCGCTGCCGCACGGCCCATTTCCGGCTTCGCACCGGCGCCCAGGCCCGTGTTACCGAGCTGGATCACCGACGATGCACGCGAACGCGACAGCGCCTGCGCATCCGTGTTCATCACGATGAAGTCGACGCCCTGCACGCCGCGGTTGATCATGTGCTGGACGGCATTGCCGCCAGCGCCGCCAACGCCGACCACCTTGATGATGGTGCCGTTGGTCTCGGTTTCCAGCATTTCGAATTCCATTGTTGCCTCCGTCAAGAGAATGACTGCTACTCGGCCGTTATTCGGCAGGAGATCGGGCAACCCCCTGTCGCGCGCCAGCCGCCGGCACCAGCGCGAATTTCGATTCGGTTCGATTCGTCAGAAGTTGCTCAGGAACCACTCCTTCATCCGCGAGAACACCTGCCCCGCGTTGCCGGACTGCACGGCGACCTTGCGGCCGCGCATGCGCTGGGCACTGCCTTCGACGAGCAGCCCCATCGCCGTCGAGTAGCGCGGATTGCGCACGACGTCGGAGAGGCCGCCTGCATACTCCGGCGCGCCGATGCGCACCGGTTTCAGGAAAATGTCTTCGCCGAGCTCGACCATGCCGGGCATCATCGACGCACCGCCGGTAATGACCACGCCGGAGCTCAGGAGTTCTTCGTAACCGGATTCGCGCACGACCTGCTGCACGAGCGAGAACAGCTCCTCGACGCGCGGCTCGATCACGGCTGCCAGCGCCTGGCGCGACAGCGTGCGCGGGCCGCGTTCGCCGAGGCCCGGCACTTCGACCATTTCATCCGGATCAGCGAGCGCCTGCTTCGCGATCCCGTAGCCGACCTTGATGTCTTCCGCATCCGGCGTCGGCGTGCGCAGCGCCATCGCGATGTCGCTCGTGATCTGGTCGCCGGCGATCGGAATCACCGCGGTGTGGCGGATCGCGCCTTCGGCGAAGATCGCGATGTCCGTCGTGCCGCCGCCGATGTCGACCAGCACCACGCCGAGATCCTTTTCGTCTTCCGTCAGCACGGCCAGCGACGACGCGAGCGGCTGCAGGATCAGGTCGTTCACTTCGAGCCCGCAACGGCGCACACACTTGACGATGTTCTGCGCGGCACTCACCGCGCCCGTCACGATGTGCACTTTCACTTCCAGCCGGATGCCGCTCATGCCGATCGGCTCACGCACGTCTTCCTGGCCGTCGATGATGAATTCCTGCGTGAGGATGTGCAGCACCTGCTGGTCGGTCGGGATGTTGATCGCCTTCGCGGTCTCGATCACGCGCGCGACGTCGGTCTGCGTGACTTCCTTGTCCTTGATCGCGACCATCCCGCTCGAGTTGAAGCTGCGGATGTGGCTGCCCGCGATCCCCGTGAACACGTTGGTGATCTTGCAGTCGGCCATCAGCTCGGCTTCCTCGAGCGCGCGCTGGATCGACTGCACGGTGGCCTCGATGTTGACCACCACACCTTTCTTCAGACCCTTCGACTCGCTCTGGCCGAGACCGATCACCTCATAGTGGCCTTCGCCCTTCAGCTCGGCGACGATGGCCACCACCTTCGACGTGCCGATGTCGAGGGAAACCAGCAGATCCTTGTAGTCTTTGCTCATAAAGTGCTCTTGCGTGTGATCTCTCGTTACTTCTTGCGCTTGTCGGTATCGGTCAGGAACCGCATGCCTGCCGCGCGAATCGCGAATCCGTTCGGATAGCGCAGGTCCGCGTACTCGATGTCGTTGCCCCAGCGCTCCGTGACAGCCGGCCATGCGGCGACCAGGCGCTGGCTCCGGTCATGCAGCGACTCGCTGTTGCGTTCCTTGCCCAGCTCGACCTGCATCCCGTTCGACAGCTTCACCGTCCACGCGTACCGCGCCGACAGCGTCACTTCTTCCGGCGCCGCCTTCAGCGGCGCAAACCATTTCCCGAAGTCGCGATACCGCGTGACGACCTCCTTCGCACTGCCCTCCGGGCCGTCGAACGCCGGCAGTTCCTGCTCCAGCTCGCCCTGGTTCGCGGTGAACAGCTCGCCATCGACGCTCACGAGCTGGTCGCTGCCCCAGGTCCCGAGCGGTTTGTACTCCTCGAGCGTGACAGCCAGCGCATTCGGCCATACCCGGCGCACGCTCGCATGGCGCACCCAGGGCATCTGCTCGAACGCGGCGCGCGCCGCATCGAGATCGACCGTGAAGAAATTGCCCTTCAGCCGGCCGACCACGCCTGCGCGCACCGTCGGTGAATTGATGTGCTCGGTGTCGCCGTCGATCCGGATTTCCCGCAGCGCGAACGTCGGGCGCTGGATCAGCCAGTAGCAACCGGCCGCCGCCAACACGAGCAGCAACAGCGCGTACAACGCGCTGGCGGCAAGGTTGAGTTGGCGAACGTTGTTCCACATACGTCGTTCCGTTCCTGCGTCAGTCGTTGAGCGTGAGCGACAGCACCTTCACGACCAGCTCCGAATAGCTGATGCCGACCGCGCGCGCGGCCTTCGGCGGCAGCGAATGATCGGTCATGCCCGGCGCGGTGTTCACTTCCAGGAAGTACGCGTTGCCGTCGGCGTCGAGCATGAAATCCGCGCGCCCCCAGTCGGTGCAGCCAAGCACGTCGAACGCCCGGCGCGCGACGCGCTTGAGCTCCGCTTCCTTGTCGGCGGGCAGTCCGCACGGAATCAGGTATTGCGTGTCGTCAGCGACGTACTTCGCGTGATAGTCGTAGAACTCGCCGGCCGGCACGATCTTGATCACCGGCAGATCGAGATCGCCGGCGATGCAGGCGGTGTACTCGCCGCCGCCTTCGATGCTCTTCTCGACGATCACGATCGGGTCATGCTTGGCGGCTTCCGCGAGCGCGGCCGGCAGCGCATCGGCCGTCTTCACCTTCAGCACCGCCACGCTCGAGCCTTCGCTCGCCGGCTTCACGAACAGCGGCAGGCCGAGCTTCGCGACGATGTCCGTCGCCCGCGCCGCGAGGTCGTCGCCGCGCAGCACCGTCTCGAACGGCGGCGTCGGCACGCCCGTCTGCTGCCACACGAGCTTCGTGCGGAACTTGTCGAGGCCGAGCGCCGACCCGAGCACGCCGCTGCCCGTGTAGCGAATGCCGTAGAAATCGAGCGCGCCCTGGATCTGGCCGTTCTCGCCGTAGCCGCCGTGCAGTGCGTTGAACGCGCGCACGAACCCTTCATCCTTCAGCGCCGCCAGCGGACGCTCGGCCGGGTCGAACGGGTGCGCGTCGATGCCCGCGTCGCGCAGGCCCTGCAGCACGAGCTTGCCCGACGTGAGCGACACCTCGCGCTCCGAGGACTCGCCGCCGAACAACACCGCCACCTTGCCGAAACGTTTCGGATCAATCCCGCTCATGTCATGCCTTCTGTTGAGTGTGCTGCGCAACCTTCGCCGGCACGCCGCCGATCGAACCCGCGCCCATCGTGATCACCACGTCGCCGTTCTGCGCGACCTTCGCCAATGCGTCCGGCACGCCGTCGACCGTCGCGACGAACACCGGGTCGACCTTCCCCACCGCGCGCAACGCACGCGACAGCGCGTCGCCGCTGGCGGTCGAGATCGCCGCCTCGCCCGCCGCATAGACTTCGGTCAGCACCAGCGCGTCGACCGTCGACAACACGTTGACGAAATCGTCGAAGCAGTCGCGGGTGCGCGTGTAGCGGTGCGGCTGGAACGCCAGCACGAGGCGGCGGCCCGGGAACGCGCCGCGCGCGGCCGCGATCGTCGCGGCCATCTCGACCGGGTGATGGCCGTAGTCGTCGATCAGCGTGTACTGGCCGCCGTCCGCGGTCGGCACTTCGCCGTAGCGCTGGAAGCGCCGGCCGACGCCGTTGAATTCCGCGAGCGCCAGCTGGATCGCGTCGTCCGACACACCGAGATCGGTCGCGATCGCGATCGCCGCGAGCGCGTTCTGCACGTTGTGCAGGCCCGGCATGTTCAGCACGACCGCGAGCGGCGCGCGCCCTTCGCGGATCACCGTGAAATGCATGCGGCCGTCGCGTGCATCGATGTCTTCCGCGCGTACCTGCGCGTCCGGCGACAGCCCGTAGCGCACGACCGGTTTCGAAATGAACGGGATGATCTGCCGCACGTTCGGATCGTCGACGCACACGACCGCGCTGCCGTAGAACGGCAGGCGCTGCGTGAATTCGATGAACGCCTGCTTGAGCCGCGCGAAATCGTGGCCGTAGGTGTCCATGTGGTCGGCGTCGATGTTCGTGATGACTTCGATCACCGGATACAGGTTCAGGAACGACGCGTCCGACTCGTCGGCCTCGGCGACGATGAAGTCGCCCGTGCCGAGCCGTGCGTTCGCGCCGGCGCTGATCAGGCGCCCGCCGATCACGAAGGTCGGATCGAGCCCGCCCGCCGCGAGCACGCTCGCGACGAGGCTCGTCGTCGTGGTCTTGCCGTGCGTGCCGGCGATCGCGATGCCCTGCTTCAGGCGCATCAGCTCCGCCAGCATCACCGCACGCTGCACGATCGGCACGCGCTTCGCGCGCGCGGCCAGCACTTCCGGGTTGTCCGAACGCACGGCCGTCGACACGACCACCGCGTTCGCGCCCTCGATGTTCGCCGCGTCGTGGCCGATCGCGATCCGCGCGCCGAGCGCCTGGAGACGATCGGTCACCGCGTTGCGCGACAGGTCCGAGCCGCTGACCTCGTAACCGAGGTTGACGAGCACTTCGGCGATGCCGCTCATGCCCGCGCCGCCGATCCCGACGAAATGAATGTGTTTGACGATGTGTTTCATGTCAGCCTCCGCCGGGCCGCCCCAAATCCCGATGGACAGGCTTTATGGGGGGGCCGCGCCCCCCCAAGCGAACGAAGTGAGCGTGGGGGTTGTTTCATTTAAGTTGTTCCAGGTTCGCGCCTGCCGCCTTCGCGCACACGCGCGCGACTTCGTCGGTGGCCTCGGGCTTCGCCAGCGCGCGCGAACGTTCCGCCATGTCCGCGAGCGATGCCCGCGACTGGCCGCGCAGCCAGTCGGCAAGCAGTTCCGCCGACAGGTCGCGTTGTTGCACCAGCACGGCCGCGCCCGCATCGGCGAGGAACGCGGCGTTGCTCGTCTGGTGATCGTCGACCGCGTACGGGAACGGCACGAACAGTGCCGCCACGCCCACCGCCGCGATCTCCGACACCGTCATCGCGCCCGACCGGCAGATCACCAGATCCGCCGCCGCATACGCGGCCGCCATGTCGTCGATGAACGGCACGAGCCGCACGTCTTCGCCGGCCGCGAACCCGGCCGCTTCGTAGTTCGCCTTCAATGCTTCGATGTGCTTCGCGCCGGCCTGGTGCACGATGCGCGGGCGTTCTCCCGGCGCCAGCATCGCCAGCGCGCGCGGCACGACTTCATTCAGCGCGGTCGCCCCGAGGCTGCCGCCGACGACCAGCACGTTCAGCGGGCCGCTGCGCGATGCATAGCGTGCTTTGGGCGCTTGCGTGCCGGCAAGTTCCGCGCGAATCGGGTTACCCGTCCATTCCGCGTGCGGCAACGCGCCGGGGAACGCGACGAGCACGCGTTTCGCGAATTTCGCGAGCACCTTGTTCGTCAGGCCCGCGATCGAATTCTGTTCATGCAGCACGAGCGGACGGCCCGACAGCGCGGTCATCACGCCCGCCGGGAACGTGATGTAGCCGCCCATCCCGAGCACGACGTCGGGCCGCACGCGGCGCAGCGCGGCGAGGCTCTGCCCGCATGCGCGCAGCAGGTTGAACGGCAGCGTCAGCTTGGTCTTCAGGCCCTTGCCGCGCAGCCCGCCGAATCGCACGTATTCCATCGGAATGCCGTGCTTCGGCACGAGCGTCGCTTCCATCCCGGCCGGATTGCCGAGCCACACGACGCGCCAGCCCGCCGCTTCCATCCGGTGCGCGACCGCGAGCCCCGGGAACACGTGGCCCCCGGTGCCGCCTGCCATCACCATCAGCGTGCGTTGCGACGCGGTCATACCTTCCCTCCGCGCATCAGAAAGACTGAACGAATGTTTTGGCTACGGCCGCTTCGCTTAACTTCGCGCGCTTCGCGCACGAAGTTAGCCTTCACCGAAATCGCGTACTGACGCGGGGAGGTCATACCTTCCCTCCCCGCATCAGTACGCGATTTTCGTAGTCCACCCGCAGCAGCACCGCGAGCGCGACGCAGTTCAGCAGAATGCCCGAGCCGCCGTAGCTCACGAGCGGCAGAGTCAGGCCCTTGGTCGGCAGCAGCCCGAGGTTCACGCCCATGTTGATGAAGGTCTGCGCGCCGAACCAGATGCCAATGCCCTTCGCCATCAGGCCCGCGAACGTGCGATCGAGCGCGAGCGCTTGGCGGCCGATCTCGAACGCGCGGCGCACGATCCAGTAGAACAGCAGGATCACGACCAGCACGCCGACGAAACCGAGCTCTTCGCCGATCACCGCGAGGATGAAGTCGGTATGCGCTTCCGGCAGGTAGTTCAGCTTCTCGACGCTGCCGCCGAGGCCGACGCCGAACCACTCGCCGCGGCCGAACGCGATCAGCGAGTGCGTGAGCTGGTACGCCTTGCCCTGCGCGTAACGTTCGTCCCACGGATCGAGGTACGCGAAGATCCGCTCGCGACGCCACGGCGACAGCCACACCAGCATCGTGAAGGTGCCGATCGCGGTCGCGACGAGGCCGCCGAACAGCTTGCCGTTCACGCCGCCGAGGAACAGCACGCCCATCGCGATCGCCGCGACCACCATGAACGCGCCCATGTCCGGCTCGAGCAGCAGCAGCGCACCGACCAGGCCGACCGCGAACGCCATCGGCAGGAAGCCCTTGGCGAAGCTCTGCATGTATTCCTGCTTACGTACCGTGTAATTCGCCGCGTAGATCGTCACCGCGAGCTTCATGATTTCCGACGGCTGCATGTTCGTGATGCCGAGCGGAATCCAGCGGCGCGCACCGTTCACGCCCTTGCCGACGTGCGGGATCAGCACGATCACGAGGCCGACGAGCGCGATCAGGAAGAGTTGCGGCGCGTATTTGTCCCACGTCGACACCGGCACGCGGAACGCGACCACCGCTGCGATGAACGCGACGGCGAGCGAGATGCAGTGGCGCATCAGGAACGCGTAATCGTGATACGACGCGTATTTCGGCGAATCGGGCATCGCGATCGACGCCGAATACACCATCACGACGCCGAGCCCGAGCAGCGCGATCGCGACCCACAGCAGCGAGTAGTCGAAGTCGAGCATCCGCGAGCGGCTCGGGCGCACGCCGTTGACGACGCTCGCGAGGCCGCCCGTCGCGGCGCGCGTGGCCGACGCGACGCGGCCGCCCGCGGCATTGCCGCCGGTGTCGCGACGATCGTTGAAACGGGAGACGAGGCGATCGGACCAGCTCATGGCGTCGCTCCTTTGTCGATGGCGATTTCGTCGACCGCCGCGCGGAACACATCCGCGCGATGGGCGTAGTTCCTGAACATGTCGAGGCTCGCGCAGGCAGGCGACAGCAGCACCGCATCGCCCGGCTCCGCGAGGTCGGCCGCCGCGTGCACGGCCCCTTCGAGCGTCGTGTGGTCGGCGAGCGGCACGCCCGTTTCGGCGAGCGTGTCGCGGATCGCCGGTGCGTCGCGGCCGATCAGCATCACCGCGCGGCACCAGCGCGCGACCGGCGCGACCAGCGGTGCGAAATCCTGCCCCTTGCCGTCGCCGCCCGCGATCAGCACGATCTTCTGCGCCAGCCCGTCGAGCGCGGCAACCGTCGCGCCGACGTTCGTGCCCTTGCTGTCGTCGACGTAGTCCACGTCGTCGATCGTCGCGATCACTTCGACACGATGCGCTTCGCCGCGGTACTCGCGCAGCGCGTGCAGCAGCGGCGCGGCCGGCAGGTCGATCGCGCGTGCGAGCGCGAATGCGGCCAGCGCGTTCGCCGCGTTGTGCAGCCCGCGGATACGCAGCGCGTCGGCCGGCATCAGGCGCTTCTGCGCGATATCCGGCGTATGCGCGGCATCGCGCTTGCGACGACGAGTCGTCGTCGCGGTTTCATCCGGTGCATCGCGATCGACCGCTTCGACCAGCCACGCAATGCCGTTGTCGCGCGACAGGCCGTAGTCGCCGTCCTGCGCCGGTTCGTTCAGGCCGAACGTGACCGTGCGCGGCGCGTCGGCCGCGCCGGCGGTCGGGGCGAACTTCATCACCGCCGCATCGTCGCGGTTCAGCACGCGCGTCGTCGTTGCGCCGAAGATCCGGCCCTTTGCCTGCGCGTACGCGTCGAAGCTGCCGTGCCAGTCGAGGTGGTCCTGCGTGATGTTGAGGATCGCGGCCGCATCGGGCGCGAACGTGCGCGCGGTCTCGAGCTGGAAGCTCGACAGTTCGAGCACCCACACGTCGGGCAGCGCGGTTTCGTCGATCGCACCGGCGAGCCGGTCGAGCATCGCAGGGCTGATGTTGCCCGCGACCGCGACCTTCTTGCCCGAGCGCTGGCACAGCAGGCCCGTGAGGCTCGTCGTCGTGGTCTTGCCGTTGGTGCCCGTGATCGCGAGCACCTTCGGCTGGTAGCCGCTCGTGCCGAGCGCGCGCAGCGCCTGCACGAAGAATTCCAGCTCGCCCCACACCGCGACGCCCTGTTCGTTCGCGGCCGCGACCAGCGACGCGAGTGCCGGTTCGAGCGGCGACAGCCCGGGGCTCAGCCCGACGAGCTCGACACCGCCGTCGAGCAGCGCAGGCGTGAACGCCCCGCCGACGAATTCCGCATCGATGCCTTCGGCCTGCAGCGCGGCAAGGTTCGGCGGCGCCTCGCGGGTATCGGCAATACGCAGCCGGCACCCGTGCCTCGCGCACCATCGCGCGATCGCGAGACCCGATTCCCCGAGCCCCAGTACGAGCACCATCGGCCGTTGCCGATCTCCAAACATCTCGCCAGACATCCTTGTTACCTTTCCTTTACCGCAGCTTGAGGGTGGTCAGACCGAACAGGCACAGCATCAGCGTGATGATCCAGAAACGCACGACCACCTGCGTTTCCTTCCAGCCGGACAATTCGAAATGGTGATGCAGCGGCGCCATCTTCAGCAGACGTCGCCCTTCGCCGTAGCGCTTTTTCGTGTACTTGAACCACGAAACCTGCAGCATCACCGACAGCGTTTCCGCGACGAAGATGCCGCCCATGATGAACAGCACGATTTCCTGGCGCACGATCACCGCGACCGTGCCGAGCGCGCCACCGAGCGCCAGCGCGCCGACGTCACCCATGAACACCTGCGCAGGGTGCGTGTTGTACCAGAGGAACGCGAGCCCTGCCCCACCCATCGCGGAACAGAAGATCAGCAATTCACCCGCGCCCGGAATGTGCGGGAACAACAGGTATTTTGAATAGACCGCGCTGCCCATCACGTACGCGAACACACCCAGCGACGCGCCGACCAGCACGACCGGCATGATCACGAGGCCGTCGAGGCCGTCGGTCAGGTTCACCGCGTTGCTCGCGCCGACGATCACGAAGTACGTCAGCACGATGAAGCCCCACACGCCGAGCGGGTAGCTGATCGACTTCAGGAACGGCAGCATCAGGTCAGCGCGTGCCGGCAGCCCCATCGACAGGCCGCTCCTCACCCACGCCATGAACAGGTCGAACACGCGCACGTTGTTCGCCTCGGACACGCTGAAGGCGAGGTAGACGGCCGCGAACAGCCCGATCACCGATTGCCAGAAATACTTCTCGCGCGACGACATCCCGCGCGGGTCCTTGTGGACGACCTTGCGGTAATCGTCGACCCAGCCGATCACGCCGAAACCGAACGTGACGAGCATCACGATCCAGATGAAACGGTTGGTCAGGTCGCCCCACAGCAGCGTCGCGACCGCGATGCCGATCAGGATCAGCACGCCGCCCATCGTCGGCGTGCCGGACTTGACCAGGTGCGTCTGCGGACCGTCCTTGCGCACGGCCTGACCGACCTTCATTTGCGTCAGCTTGCGGATCACCCACGGTCCGCACACGAGCCCGATCCCGAGCGCGGTGATGGTGGCCATCACCGCACGGAACGTGAGGTACGTGAACAAGCGCAAAAAGCTTGCGTCTCCTTGCAGCCATTGCGCCAGCGCCAGCAGCATGCTTCCTTCCTTCTACTCAGTGTGCAGCGGGCGTCGTGCCCGCTGCGGGTTGGTTCGTCAGCGCGTCGACCACGCGCTCCATCTTCATGTACCGCGAGCCCTTCACGAGCAGCGTCGCCTGCGCGCCGTAACCCGCCGCGAGCAATGCGCCGACCAGCGCGCCGACGTCGTCGAAATGGCGGGCCGTGTCGCCGTACGCGGTGCAGGCATCGCGCGACGCGTCGCCGAGCGCGAACAGCGCGTCGATCCCGCGCTCGCGCGCGTAGGCACCGACCTCGCGATGGAAGGCCGGGCCTTCGTCGCCGACCTCGCCCATGTCGCCGATCACCAGTACGCGCGGCGCCGGTTGCGCGGCGAGCACGTCGATCGCGGCACGCATCGAATCGGGATTCGCGTTGTACGTATCGTCGACGACCGTTGCGCCCGCGAGGCTGCCTGCGATCGCCTGTTTCACCTGCAGCCGGCCCTTGACCGGTTCGAACGATTCGAGCCCCTGCTTGATCGCCGACAGCGCGATGCCGGCGCCCAGCGCCGCCGCCGTGGCGGCCAGCGCGTTGCGCGCGTTGTGCTCGCCGAGCGCACGCAGCCGCACCGTGACGGCGCCCGCGGGCGTGTCGATCGCGAGTTCACCGCCGTGCAGGCGGCCCGTGACCTGCGCGTCGTTTTGCCGTTCGGCATCGTGCAGCGCGAAATCGAGGATCCGGTTGCCGGTTGCCGCAACGCGCCAGATGCCCGCGTATGCGTCATCGGCCGGGAACACCGCGACGCCGTCCGGCGGCAGCGCGTGAATCACGGCCGCGTGCTCGAGCGCGACGGCTTCGACCGTCGCCATGAACTCCTGGTGCTCGCGCTGCGCGTTGTTGACGAGCGCGACCGTCGGCGCCGTAAGGCGCGCAAGGACTTCCGTCTCGCCCGGGTGATTCATCCCGATCTCGATCACCGCGAGGCGATGCGCGGCCGACAGGCGCAGCAGCGTCAGCGGCAGGCCGACATCGTTGTTCAGGTTACCGGCCGTCGCGAGCCGCGCGTCGGCGCCGACCGCCGCCGCGAAGATCGACGCGATCATTTCCTTGACGGTCGTCTTGCCGTTGCTGCCCGTCACCGCGACGAGCGGCAGCGCGAATCGTTTGCGCCAGCCATGCGCCAGCGCGCCGAGCGCGGCACGCGTTTCACCGCCTTCGATCACCGGCATCGTGACGCCCGCCGGCACGTGCGCGACCACCGCCGCGGCGGCACCGCGCGCGGCGACATCGCCGAGGAAGTCGTGCGCATCGAAGCGCTCGCCTCTCAATGCAACGAACAGGTCGCCGGGGCCGGCCGTGCGGCTGTCCGTCGACACGCGGTCGAACGTGACGCCGGCGTCGCCGTGAACAGTTGCGCCGGGAATCAGGCGAGCGGCTTCGCCGAGACTGAGCATCGTCATTCGGCGCCTCCCTTGCCGTGCGTCGCGCGCGCTGCCAGCGCGAGCCGCGCGTGATCCTGGTCGGAGAACGTGCGCTTCTTGCCCATGATTTCCTGCGTGGCCTCATGGCCCTTACCGGCCAGCACGACGACATCCTCGCGTGCCGCGCCGCGCACGGCCTGCAGGATCGCGCTCGCGCGATCCTCGATACGGCGTGCGTGATCGGGCACGGTCATGCCTGCGACGATCTGGTCGATGATGTGCTGCGGATCCTCGCTACGCGGGTTGTCGCTCGTGACGACGGTTTCATCGGCGAGCCGCTCCGCGATCGCGCCCATCAGCGGGCGCTTCGTCGCATCGCGATCGCCGCCGCAGCCGAACATGCAGACGAGCCGCCCGCCGCGCGCCGTAGCGATCGGGCGCAGCGCGTCGAGCGTCTTTTCGAGCGCATCGGGCGTGTGTGCGTAGTCGATCACGACCAGCGGTTCGTCGTTCTGCAGCCGGCCGCCGAGCCGCTGCATCCGGCCGTTGACGGATTCGAGCCGTGCGATCTCGGCGAGCGCCGCGTCGAACGACACGTCGGCCGCGAGCAGCGAACCGAGCACCGCGAGCAGGTTGCTGACGTTGAACGTGCCGAGCGTGCCGACCTCGACGTCCGCGTCGCCCCACGACGAACGCAGGCGGAACGCCGTGCCGGTCGCGGTGGCGCGCACGTCGAGCGCGACCAGTTCGCGATCGGCGTCCGGCACCGGTGCATCACCGATCCCGTACGCGATCGTACGCACGCGACCAGCCAGCTTCTCGAGCAGGCGTCGACCTGCTGCGTCGTCACGGTTGACGACCGCCGCGCGCAAGCCCCGCCATGCAAACAGCTTCGCCTTCGCGGCTTCGTACGCGTCGAACGTGCCGTGATAGTCGAGGTGATCCTGCGTGAGGTTCGTAAACACCGCGATGTCGAAAGCCGTACCGTTCACGCGCCCCTGGTGCAGCGCGTGCGACGACACCTCCATCGCCACGGCCTTCGCGCCCGTGTCGCACAATTGCGCGAGGCTGCGCTGCAGTTGCGGTGCGTCGGGGGTCGTGAAACCAGTCGGCACCAGCTGGCCGGGCATTCCGGTGCCAAGCGTGCCGATCACCGCGCACGGCTGGTGCAGCGCCGTCAGCGCGGTGGCGATCCACTGCGTGCACGAGGTCTTGCCGTTCGTGCCGGTCACCCCCACCGCGAGCAGGTTGTCGCTCGGATCGCCGTACCAGCCGCTGGCGATCTCGCCGGCGAGTTGGTCGAGCGCCGGCACGGCCAGTCCGACAGGCACCGCCGGCGCAGCGGCCAGCCCTTCCGGCTGATACAGCACGGCGGCCGCACCGCGCGCGACGGCTTCGGCAATGAATGCGCGGTTGTCGGCCCCGTCGACCGCATACGCAAAAAACACGTCGCCCGCCTTGAGGCTGCGTGTGTCGGCATGCAGTTGCGCTGCGGGGGCCACATGCTGACGCAGCCACGCAAGCGCGGCTGCGATCTGCTGATGCGCCGGATGGGAACTGCGAGCGGCGCTCATCGAACAACTCCTGGTGAATTACGCGTCGTGCTGGACACGATCATATGCTTCGCACCGCCACCCGCGGGCAGCTTTTGCGGCCCCGTCGCGGCAGGTGCTGCCGGCGAATCGTCAGACACGACGAGCTGCTTGATCGGCATGTTCGGCGGCACATTCAGCGCACGCATCGTGTCGCCGGCGATCGCCGAGAATACGGGGCCGGACACCTGGCCGCCGAAGTGGCTGCCGGCGGTCGGCTCGTCGACCGACACCGCGACGACGATGCGCGGATTCGGCATCGGCGCCATCCCGACGAACGACGCGCGGTACTTGCGCGTGTAGCCGTGCCCTTCATGCTTGTACGCGGTACCGCTCTTGCCACCGACGCGATAGCCCGGCACGGCCGCATCAGGCGACGTGCCGCCCGGCGCAACCACCGTCTCGAGCATCGCGCGCACTTCGCGCGCGGTGGTCGGGTTGAACACCTGCGTGCCCACGACCGGCTGGTTGGGGTCGGTCTTGAAAATGGTCACGGGCATCAGCTCGCCGTCATGTGCGATCGCCGTGTAGGCGCGCGCGAGCTGGAACAGCGACACCGACAGGCCGTAGCCGTACGACATCGTCGCCTGCTCGATGCGGCGCCAGCTCTTCCACGGACGCAGGCGGCCGGCCACCGCGCCCGGGAACCCGACCTTCGGCGCCTGGCCGAGGCCGATGCTCGTATACATATTCCACATTTCCTCGGGCCGCATCGTCATCGCGATCTTCGTCGCGCCGATGTTGCTCGACTTCTGGATCACGCCACCCACCGTCAGCGTGCCGAAACCCGCGTCGTCGGTGATCGGCGCGCCATCGAGCACGAAATGCCCGTTGCCCGTCTCGACGAGCGTGTTCGGCGTCACGCGGTGCAGGTCGAGCGCGAGCGACACCGTAAACGGCTTCATGATCGAGCCCGGCTCGAACACGTCGGTCATGATCCGGTTGCGCAACTGCTCGCCGGTCATGCGCGAGCGGTCGTTCGGGTTGTACGTCGGGTAGTTGACGAGTGCGAGCACCTCGCCGGTGCGCACGTCGACGACCATCGCCGCGCCGGCTTTCGCCTTGAACTTCTCGACGGCGGCCTTCAGGTTCGCGTACGCGATGTACTGGATCTTGCTGTCGATCGACAGGTCGACGTCGGTGCCGTTGTGCGGCGGGATCTGCTCGGCGACGTCCTCGACGATGTGTCCCATCCGGTCCTTGATCACCCGACGCACGCCCGACGTGCCGGACAGCAGCTTCTGGTCACCCAGCTCGACGCCCTCCTGCCCTTCGTCCTCGACGTTCGTGAAGCCGATCAGGTGAGCGGTGATCTCGCCTTCCGGATAGAAGCGCTTGTATTCGTTGCGCTGATAGATGCCGGGAATGTCGAGCGCGGCGACCTTGTCCGCGACGTCGATCGGCACCTGGCGCTTGACGTAGACGAAACCCTTGTCTTCCGACAGCTTCACGCGCAGTTCCTTCGACGTCATGCCGAGGAGCTTGCCGAGCTGGTTGACCTTGTCGGCATCGAGATCGTCCGGCACCGCATCGGGAATCGCCCAGATCGCGCGCACGGGCAGGCTCGTCGCGAGCACAAGCCCGTTACGGTCGAGAATCTTGCCGCGCGTCGCCGGCAAGTCGAGCGTACGCTGGTAGCGGCTTTCGCCCTGCTTCCGATAGAACGCGTTGCCGGGCCCCTGGATCCAGAACGCGCGCGCGGCCAGCGCGACGAACGCCATGAACAGCAGGAACACGACGAGCTTCGAGCGCCACATCGGCAGATGCACGCCCAGCACGGGGCTCGACGAGAACTTCACGTTCTGGCGCTTCTGGGAAGGCTTCATCGCGCGCCCCCCTTGCCCTTGCCGACCGTGTCCGCCGAAGCCGGGATCGGCGCATCGATCGCCTTCGCGGCGCCCGGCGGCAGCGTCAGGTATTGCGTGCGGCCGGTCGTGATCGGCTGCATCTTCAGCGAATCGTTCGCGAGCTGTTCGATGCGCGACGTCTTCGACAGCGCGCTCTGCTGATATTGAAGCTGCGCGTAGTCCTGCTGGAGCTGACGCTCCTGCGACTGCGCACGCTGCAACTGGATGAAGATCTGGCGCTGCTGGTTCGTCGAATTGACGACCGACAGCGCGCAACCCATCACGATGATCAGCAGGAAGATGTTGAAGCGGCTCATGGCGTGACGCGCTCCGCAATGCGCATCACGGCGGAGCGGGCGCGCGGATTCGCAGCGACTTCCGCTTCACTCGGAAACTGGCGGCTGATGATCTTGAGCGGCGGGCTCGGGAGGTCGACGGCGCGGATCGGCAGGCGACGATCGACCGCAGGCGCACTCGCGTGCGCCTGCATGAATCGCTTGACGATCCGGTCCTCGAGTGAATGAAAGCTGATGACCACCAGCCGCCCCCCTTGCTCCAGCAACGACAGTGCCGCGTCTAGTACGACTTGCAGGTCCGCAAGCTCTTGATTGACGTGAATCCGTATAGCCTGAAAGGTGCGGGTTGCCGGATCCTTGCCCTTCTCACGGGTTTTGACGACGTGACCCACGATTTGGGCAAGCTCGCCCGTGGTGTCGAGAGGCCCAAGACGGTCGGACTCTGCCCGGCGAGCAACAAGCGCCTTTGCAATCTGAAAAGCAAACCGTTCTTCCCCATAATCCCGTATCACCTCCGTCAATTCCTGCACCGAAGCCCGTGCGAGCCATTCCGCCGCCGACTCGCCGCGCGTCGGATCCATCCGCATGTCCAGCGGACCATCGGCGCGGAAGCTGAAGCCGCGCGCCGGATCGTCCACCTGCGGCGAGGACACGCCCAGGTCGAGCAACACCCCCGACACCTTCTCGACGCCGCGCGCCGCAAGCGCGTCACGCATCGATGCAAAGCTGTCATGCACGATCGAGAAGCGCGCATCCTCGATGCCCTGCGCCGTCTCGATCGCCCTCGGATCCTTGTCGAACGCGATCAGCCGCCCGCCCGGCGCCAGCCGCGCGAGCACCGCGCGGCTATGGCCGCCGCGCCCGAACGTACCGTCGACATAAATGCCGTCCGGTCGCGTCACGAGCGATTCGACCGCTTCGTCCAACAACACGGTCCGATGCTGCAATTCGTTTCCCATCGCGGGCGTCTCCGTCACCGCAATCAGAACGTGAAATTCTTCAGCGCGTCGGGCATGCCCTGCGCCATCGCTGCCTGCTCCTTCGCGTTGTAGGTTTGCGAATCCCACAGCTCGAAGTGACTACCCATTCCCAACAACATGACTTCCTTTTCCAGTCCGGCTGCCATGCGCAGCTCGGGCGATACGAGAATCCGGCCCGCGCTGTCGAGATCGACATCCATCGCATTGCCGAGAAAAATGCGCCGCCACCAGTGCGCGTCCATCGGCAGCGCGGCGATCTTGGCGCGGAATACTTCCCATTCGGGGCGCGGAAACAGCAACAGGCAGCCGTCCGGGTGCTTGGTCACAGTCACCCGTCCTTCTGCCTGTCCTTGCAGCGCTTCGCGATAGCGAGCCGGCACCGACATCCGCCCTTTCGCATCGAGCGTCAGCGCCGACGCCCCTTGGAACACTTTCCGCTCTCCCGTTCAGGGCACCGAAGCACCCGCTCAATGCTGAGAATTTAGCCGGAATAGCCCGCCAAATCACACAAAAATACACTTTCTCACACTGTCTCCCACTTTAGAGGAAGGGTGTGGCACGGTCAAGGGAGCGGCCCGCTTTTTTGACGAATTTTGTTAGTTAGAACAAGGACTTACGCGCACATGCTCATGCGCCCCTTCATTCTAAAAACCGTTATAAATGAATGAGCTAGTGCAACTTGTGAAGGTGATACGTGAGAAAGACGGGCCAGACGGGTGTGCGGACGGGGCTTTCGGGGGCGGGAAAACGCGGAATAAACGGGCGGTATCAGCGGTGGGGAACCGGGGCGACGTCACGCATCGCCCCGGTGGGAATCTCACAGATAGTACGCAGTGCTCGTCATGACTTTCGACGCGGCGCGCATCAGCATCCGCGCGGGCAGCGGCAACTCGATCCCACCTGCGTCGGCCGCGGCCTTGCCGTGCTTCACCTCGTCGATACGCATCTGGTCGACGATCGCGCGCGACGCGGTATCGGCCGCCGGCAACTCGGACATGTGGCCTTCGAGATGGCTCTCGACCTGCCGTTCGGTCTCGGCCATGAAGCCTAGGCTGACCTTGTCGCCGAGCGCGCCGGCCGCCACGCCGATTGCGAGCGAACCCGCATACCAGAGCGGGTTCAGCAGGCTCGGGCGCGAGTCGAGCTCTTTCAGGCGATGCGCGGTCCACGCGAGGTGATCCTCCTCCTCGCGTGCGGCCTCCTCGAACATCGCCTTCGCCGACGCCGTGCGCGCTGTGAGCTTCTGCGCCTGGTACAGCGCCTGCGCGCAGACCTCGCCGACGTGGTTCACGCGCATCAGCCCGGCGGCATGCGTACGCTCCGCAGGCGTCAGCTCGACGGCCGGCGCCTCCGCCGGTGCAGGCACCGGCCGGCTCATCCGGCTAATGCCGGTCAGCGATCGCAGGCCGCGATCGAATTCGCTGATCAGTTCATCAAACACCATCCTGTTCTCCTGGCTGCAGGTGCTGCCGCGAGCGGCAAGGGCACGAGTCCGCTGCGTAACCGACTTGATTATTCAGCGGAAATTGCGGTTAACCCGTGATTTTAACCATTGTTGCATAAAGGAAACATGGCGACCTTGAGCTGCGGCATTTCGCTTTGTGGCAAAAAACGGTTTTGCTACATTACGTGCGACTTCTTGCGAAGTTGATGGGGCCCGTCAACAGAACATAACTATCCGCCCCGCCAGAAAAATTCAGTGAATTTTGGAGATCCGTTAATGAAAAAGTCGCTTCTCGCGCTCGTCGCGCTGGGCGCGTTCGCTGGCGCTGCCCATGCGCAAAGCAGCGTGACGCTTTACGGCATCATCGATGAAGGCCTGCTCTTCAACAACAATGCGGGCGGCAAACACCTGTACAGCATGGCCAGCGGCGTGATGCAAGGCAGCCGCTTCGGCCTGCGCGGTACCGAAGACCTCGGTGGCGGCCTGAAGGCGATCTTCACCCTCGAAAACGGTTTCGACGTGAACAGCGGCAAGCTCGGTCAGGGCGGCCTGATGTTCGGTCGTCAGGCTTACGTCGGCTTGTCGAGCCAGTACGGTACGGTCACGCTGGGTCGTCAATACGACTCCGTCGTCGACTTCGTCGGCCCGCTCGAGGCAGGCGACCAGTGGGGTGGCTACATCGCTGCTCACCCGGGTGACCTCGACAACTTCAACAACGCGTATCGCGTGAACAACGCAGTCAAGTTCACGAGCCCGACCTACGGCGGCTTCTCGTTCGGCGGCTTGTACAGCTTCGGCGGTCAGGCAGGCCAGTTCTCGAAGAACCAGGTCTGGTCGCTCGGCGCAGGCTACAACAACGGCCCGCTGGTCTTGGGCGTCGGTTACTTGAACGCACGTACGCCGAACCAGTTCGGCGGCATGTTCAACAACGGCTCGGCGTCTTCGTCGGTCTCGTCGCCGATCTACGGCGCGTACGCGAACAACGCGAACACGTACCAGGTCATCGGTGCAGGCGGCGCCTACACGTTCGGCGCAGCGACGATCGGTGCAACGTACTCGAACACGAAGTTCAAGGGCTTCTCGGCAGGCCCGTTCGTGAACCAGTCCGCGACGTTCAACAACGGCGAACTCAACTTCAAGTATCAGCTGACCCCGGCGTTGATTCTCGGCGCAGCGTACGACTACACGCAAGGCAGCAAGATCAACGGCAGCTCGGCAGCCAAGTACCACCAGGGCTCGCTGGGTGTCGACTACTTCCTGTCGAAGCGCACCGACGTCTACGCGATCGGCGTGTACCAGCACGCATCGGGCAACGTGCTCGACGCAAACGGCAACGTGATCCAGGCAACCGCAGCGATCAACGGTCTCGCAGGTTCGAGCACCAGCAACCAGGTCGCAGCACGCGTCGGTATCCGTCACAAGTTCTAATCAGCGTGCCTGACAAGCCGCAGCATATTGAAGGCGCCTTCGGGCGCCTTTTTCTTTTCCGGTCGGCGCAGCCGCGAAGCCGGAGCGTGGCGAATCGTCCCGCCTGCGACAAACTGGTTGCGGGGGTGCCGCGCCGCCCTGCGGCATCGAAATGCGCTGCCGCCACCGCAAGCCCGCTCCGGCAGCCGCGTCGCTCGAAAACCGCCTCGCCGGAGCCGCGCCGCAAACAAAAAAGCCCGGCACAAACCGGGCTTTCCCATTCGATCGACCGCGCCGTTACGCGCGTCCGTCGCGCAGTTCGCGCCGCAGGATCTTGCCGACGTTCGTTTTCGGCAGCTCAGTACGGAACTCGACCAGCTTCGGCCGCTTGTAGCCGGTGAGCCGCTCCTTGCAGTAGGCAAGGATGTCCTTGTCGGTGAGCGCCGGGTCCTTCTTCACGACGAACAGCTTCACGGCTTCGCCGGAATGCTCGTCGGGTACCCCGACCGCCGCCACCTCGAACACGCCCGGATGCGACGCCACCACGTCCTCGACTTCGTTCGGATACACGTTGAAGCCCGACACGAGGATCATGTCCTTCTTCCGGTCGACGATCTTCACGTAACCTCGCGCGTCCATCACGCCGACGTCGCCCGTCTTGAAGAAGCCGTCCGCGAACATGACCTTCGCGGTCTCGTCCGGCCGGTTCCAGTAGCCGGCCATCACCTGCGGGCCGCGGATGCAGATCTCGCCCGGTTCGCCAAGCGCGACGTCGTTGCCCGCGTCGTCGCGAATCGCCACCTCGGTCGACGGCAGCGGCAAGCCGATCGTCCCGCTGTACTCGGTCGCCGTCACGGGGTTGCAGGTCGCCACCGGCGACGTTTCAGACAGCCCGTAACCTTCGATAATCGCGGTATGGGTCTTTTCATACCAGCGTTTCGCGACACCTTCCTGGATCGCCATGCCGCCGCCGTTGGCGATCACGAGCTTCGACAGGTCGAGCTGATTGAATTCCGGGTGGTTCAGCAGTGCGTTGTACAGCGTGTTGACCGCCGGGATCGTCGAGATCTGGTAGCCCTTCAGCTCCTTGATCATGCCGGCGATGTCGCGCGGATTCGGGATCAGGATGCCCATGCCACCGGTACGCATCGTCAGGAAGCCGCAGACGGTCAGCGCGAACACGTGATACAGCGGCAGCGCGACAACGGTCACGAACTGTTTCACGTCCGGGAACTTCTCGTGAGCCGGATGATGCCAGGCGCCCGCCTGCAGCACGTTCGACACGATGTTCCGGTGCAGCAGCGTCGCCCCCTTCGCCACGCCGGTCGTACCGCCCGTGTATTGCAGGAACGCGACGTCATCGGGGCCGATCTTCTGCGCCTTGAATGCCTGGCGCGCGCCTTCCGACAGCGCGGCCTTGAAGCGCGTGAACGACGGCAGCTGCCAGGCAGGCACCATCTTTTTCACGTTGCGCACGACGTAGTTGACGAGCCATCCCTTGATGCCCAGCAGATCGCCCATCGATGCGACGACGACGTGCTTGACGCTCGTATTCGCGATGACGGCCTGCAGCGTCGATGCAAAATTCTCGAGGATGACAATCGCCTCCGCGCCGCTGTCCGTCAGTTGATGCTCGAGCTCGCGCGGCGTATAGAGCGGGTTGACGTTGACGACGGTGTAGCCCGCGCGCAGTACCGCGGCGATCGCCACGGGGTATTGCAGCACGTTCGGCATCATGATCGCGACGCGCGCCCCGCGCGCAAGCCCGCGCGATTGCAGCCATGCGCCGAACTGGCGCGACAGCTTGTCGAGTTCGCCGTACGTGATGCCCTTGCCCATGCAGACGAATGCCGTGCGGTCGCGATACTGCCGGAAGCTTTCGTCGAGCAGGTCGGGAACAGAGGGATAAGAAGACGCGTCAATTTCGGCTGGAACGCCGGGTGGGTACGATTTCAGCCAAATTTTGTCCATACCGCGCGTCTCCTCACTGATTTTCGAATGGTCGTGCTAAAACGCATCGTAACGGCTCGCTCGTTCCGAGACAACAGGGTTAGATGTCCACTTCGAACTTCCATGGAAATTCGTCTGATCATACGGGGATATCGGATCAAATGCGCTCAACTTCCACAAGGCAATCGTAGAACGTCGCCGAATTGCCGAGATCGGTGAGTGCCTGGCTCGTCACTTCGTTCGCGTTCCTGCCGTCCGGCGACAGCTTCTTCCACCAAATCGACAGCCCGACGACGAGCCCTGCGCGCGCGCGATCGGTAACTCTCGCGAGCGCCTGCATCGATCCGCGGTCGTTGAAAATGCGAACGACGTCACCTTCCGCGATCCCGCGCGCGTCGGCGTCAGACGGGTGGATGTCGAGATGCGGCTCGCCCTCGGTATGACGCAGGCTGTCGACGTTCACGAACGTACTGTTCAGGAAGTGGCGAGCAGGCGGCGAGATCATCGCGAGCGGATAGCGCACGGCGAGCTCTGGCGCGGCCTCGGCCGACTCGAATGGCGGCAGGTAGTCGGGCACGGGATCCGCGCCCATCTGCTCGAGTCGGGGGCTGTAGAACTCACACTTGCCGGACGGCGTGCGGAAACCACCGTTCGCAAACGGCGCCTCCGGCAGCTTGAGCTTCAACCAGCCATCGCGCTTGAGTGTGTCCCAATCGCTGTCGAGCACCGAATCGTCCCAGCGGAGCGCCGCGCGCGCGACCTCTTCATCGCTGTGATAAAGCGCCGGTTCGTCGAGCCCCATGCTGCGCGCGATGCCGCGGAATATCTCCGTATTCGGCCGTGCCTCTCCGACCGGAGGAATCGACGGCAGGTTCGCCATCACGTAGGTGTGACCATACGATTTGTGGATGTCCAGATGCTCGAGCTGGGTGGTGGCCGGCAACACAATATCGGCGAAATCGACGGTATCTGTCTTGAAATGCTCGAGAACAACCGTGAACAGATCGTCACGCGCAAACCCTGCCGCGACCTTCGATGAATCCGGCGCGACCGCCACCGGATTCGAGTTGTATACGATCACCGCTTCGACCTTCGGCCCGAAGGTGGCATCGCCCGGGTGCAGCAGCGCGTCGCCGATTGCGTTCATGTTGATGATGCGCGGCAGTTTGTGCGGCCAGCCCGGCATCAAATCCGGGCGAAGCAGCGCAGCCTGGTTGACCGGCGCGGATTCCGACGACGAGAGCAACAGCCCGCCGGCCCGGTCCCGCCAGGCGCCCGTCAGTGCTGGCAGGCTTGCGATCGCGCGTACGGCGTTGCCACCGCCGCGAACGCGCTGCATGCCGTAGTTGAGGCGGATCGATGCCTTGCGGGTGGCACCGTAACAACGTGCAAGGTCGATCAGTTCCGACGCATCGATCCCGCAGATCTGCGCAACGCGTTCCGGCGGATAGGACATCGCCCGCTCCTTGAGCGCGTCGAAGCCGAGCGTATGGCTGGCGATGTAGTCGTGATCGAGCAGGTCTTCGGTCATCAGCACGTGCATCATGCCGAGTGCGAACGCGCCGTCGGTACCAGGCTTCAACGCGACGTGCTGATGACACTTCTCGGCTGTCAGCGAACGATACGGATCGATGGCGACAAGACGTGCGCCTCGGCGCTTCGCTTCCTGCGCGCGCGTCCAGAAGTGCAGGCTCGACGCGATCGGGTTTGCTCCCCAAATCAGAATCAGCTCGCTTTCCTCGAAATGCTCAAGGTGCATGCCGAGACTGCCGCCATAGGTATAACGCAACCCCGCTGCACCGGCCGCCGCGCAGATCGTGCGCTCGAGCCGCGAGGCGCCGAGCTTGTGGAAGAATCGCTGGGCGATGCCCTCCCCCTGCACGAGCCCCATCGTCCCTGCGTAGCTGTACGGCATGATCGCTTCCGGCGCGCGCGCCGCGATTTCACCGAGACGACGGCCGATCTCGTCGAACGCCTCGTCCCAGCTGACGGGTACGAAATGCCCTTCCCCTTTGACACCGATGCGCTTGAGCGGGACGGTGAGGCGGTCGGGGTGATGAACGCGATCGGCGTATCGGCTGACTTTCGTACACAACACGCCTTGTGTCGGCGGATGGTCGGGATCGCCCGTGACCTTGATCGCCTTGCCGTTTTCGACGGTCACACGCATTGCGCACGTGTCCGGACAATCATGCGGGCAAACGGCCCTAGCTACCTGAATGGCGGCGTTCATCGTTTTGTGTGCAGAGATGGGGATTCGCAAATTTTACGTGGACACGCCGAATAAAGCGTTCATTTCGTACGGTTTCTGAGGTATTTGGCCGAAACGCGATGGAGGGGGTCGGTTCAGTTTCGGTGGTTTGGTGCGTCGTCCGCGGGGGGGATTTGCATGGCGACCCACACTCGTTGTCGACGATGGCAAGCTAGTCACGTACGAGTGTGCCAACCGAGGTGCGGGAGAGAGAAAATCGCAGCGTTGATCGGAGATAGCAGCAATAGGCCAAGGGGTCGCGGATGATACTGGCCGATCGGCGTGCTGGGAGTTGCGAGCGCTTCTACTTGGGCTAGGCGATGGGGGAACTCGAGCCAGGCCGTCCACTCCGCTCCCCCATGCATTTCCGCCGCTGAAATGCAAAAACCCCCGCCTTTCGGGCGGGGGTTCTTGGCTTAGGGAGCCTGACGATTACCTACTTTCACACGGGAATCCGCACTATCATCGGCGTAGAGTCGTTTCACGGTCCTGTTCGGGATGGGAAGGGGTGGGACCGACTCGCTATGGTCATCAGGCAA
>NZ_JAAGPH010000059.1:0-44534 GCF_017104705.1 Burkholderia sp. Se-20373
CGAACACGTCGTCGTTCCACGCCGGTGCGTTGTCGTTCATCAGGTGCGAGCTCGACAGGTTCGACACGACCGTCTTCCCGCTCGGCAGGCGCACGTGGTACAGCGAGTAGCTGCCCATGTACGCGATATCGGTCACCACGCCGCGCGCCCAGTTGTGTTTCGAGCCGGGTTTTTCGCGCGACACGTGAATGCGTTCGGGGCGCACCGAGATGCCCACCGGCATGCCGAGCGGGCCCGTGATGCCGTGGCTCACGTACATGCGCGCCTCGAGGTCATCGCTCTCGACGAAGATGTGGTCGGGTTCGTCCTCGACGACGCGCCCTTCGAACAGGTTGGTCGAGCCGATGAATTCGGCCGAGAAGCGGCTGTTCGGAAACTCGTACACCTCGCCCGGCGCGCCGATCTGCACGATCTTGCCTTCGCTCATCACTGCGAGGCGGCTGGCCATCGTCATCGCCTCTTCCTGGTCGTGCGTGACCATCACGCAGGTCACGTCGACCTTCTCGATGATGTTCACGAGTTCGAGCTGGGTCTTCTGGCGGATCTTCTTGTCGAGCGCGGACATCGGCTCGTCGAGCAGCAGCAGCTTCGGGCGCTTGACCAGCGAACGCGCGAGCGCGACGCGCTGCTGCTGGCCGCCGGAGAGCTGGTGAGGCTTGCGCTGCGCGTACTTGCTCATCTGCACGAGCGCGAGCGCATCGGCCACGCGCTCCTTGATCTCGTGCTTTGGCGTGCCTTCCTGCTTGAGGCCGAACGCGACGTTCGATTCGACCGTCATGTGCGGGAACAGCGCGTACGACTGGAACATCATGTTCACCGGGCGGCGGTACGGCGGCAGCGAAGCAAGATCCTCGCCGTCGACGAAGATCTTGCCGGAGGTGGCCGTCTCGAGCCCGGCGAGCATGCGCAGCAACGTCGACTTGCCGCAGCCCGAGCTGCCGAGCAGCGCGAACAGCTCGTTCTTCGCGATCGTCAGGTTCACGTTGTCGACGGCGGTGCTGTCGCCGAATTTCTTCACGACGTTTTCGATGCGGACGAAGGCGTCGTTTTGCGTACGGGCCGCGGGAGCCGGTTGGGTCTGTCGTGCAGCAGCGGAAGAGGGTATCGATTGCATGGGATTCACCATTCGTTCTTCACGGATTGCAGGCGTGAGCGTCCCCGCGCGAGGCGCAACACGCGACTCACGGGCGACGGCTCGTGCCGGATGGAACAGTGCGCGCGGCGCGCGCGGGCGGACGGAGGTCCGCGGATCTCAGGCGGGCAGGCGTGAAGCGCCGCCTGCGCCGCCGGCATTCAGGTCGATCAGTGGCCGGTCTTCAGTTGGGCCCACAGACGGTTCTCGAGGCGCAGGATGTCGGCCGGCATCGGCTTCATCAGCACCATCTTCTTCAGCACGTCTTCAGGCGGGTAGACGGTCGGATCCTGCGCGACGGCCGGCGTGACGAACTGGTGCGCGGCCTTGTTCGCGGTCGGGTAGAACACCGTGTTGGTGATCGCCGCGTTGACCTTCGGATCGGACACGTAGTTGATCCACTTCAGTGCGGCTTCCGGGTGCGGCGCATCCTTCGGGATCACCATCACGTCGAACCACAGCAGGCCGCCTTCCTTCGGGTTCGAGAACTTGATGTCGTACGAACGCTTCGCTTCCGACGAACGGCGGTGCGCGATGCCGACGTCGCCCGACCAGCCGAGCGCGACGCACACGTCGTTGTTCGCGAGGTCGTTGATGTAGCCGGACGAGTTGAACTGGGTGATGTACGGGCGGACTTTCTTCAGGACTTCGAACGCAGCCTGGTAGTCGCCGGGATTCTTGCTGTTCGGGTCCTTGCCCATGTATTGCAGCGTGGCGGCGAACACGTCGACGGCCTGGTCGAGGAACGACACGCCGCAGCCCTTGAGCTTTTCCATGTTGGCCGGGTCGAACACCAGCGCCCAGCTGTCGACCGGCGCCTTGTCGCCGAGGGCCTTCTTCACCGCTTGCGCGTTGTAGCCGATGCCGTCCGTGCCGTAGGCCCAGGGCACACCGTACTGGTTGCCCGGATCGGCATCCGAGATCATCTTCATCAGCAGCGGGTCGAGGTTCGCGAGGTTCGGCAGCTTCGACTTGTCGAGCTTCTGGTACACGCCGGCCTGGATCTGCTTGGCCATGTAGTTCGACGTCGGCACGACGATGTCGTAGCCCGAACTGCCGGCCAGCAGCTTCGCCTGAAGCGTGTCGTCGCTGTCATAGTTGTCGTACTTGACGTGGATGCCCGTCTGTTTCTGGAAGTTCGGGATCGTGTCGGGTGCGATGTAGTCGGACCAGTTGTAGACGTTCAGCTCGTCGGCCGCGTGTGCCGTCGGGCTGGCGACCGACGTGAACGCGGCCGCGGCGGCAAGGGCGGCAACGGAACAGGCTTGGCGAAGAAAGCAGGCACGCATGGTGGAATTCCCCTGGTTATGGCGGCGTGCGGCGCCCGCCGCACGCCTGTAGGCAAAACCGTTACGAAATACCCAGTTGCTGGGCGGTTGCATCGACTGCTTTTTTCGCCTTCGATACGAGTTCATCGATTTCCGGACGCGAGATCACGAGCGGCGGCGACAGCAGCATCCGGTCGCCGGTCGCGCGCATGATCAGGTTGCCGTTGAAGCAGAAGTCGCGGCAGATCGTGCCGACGTCGCCGCCGTTCGCGAAGCGGCGGCGTTCGGCCGGCGCTTCGGCGAGCTGCAGGCTTGCGACAAGACCGTGGCCATGCACTTCGCCGACGATCGGGTGACGCGCGAAGGTTTCGCGCATCAGCGCCTGGAAGTACGGGCCCGTGTCGTTCTTCACGCGCTCGACGATCCCTTCGTCGCGCAGCAGCTTCAGGTTCGCGACCGCGACGGCCGCCGCGACCGGGTGGCCCGAGTACGTGAGGCCGTGATTGAATTCGCCGTTGTCGATGATCGGCCGCGCCACGCGTTCGTGAATGCCGACCGCCCCCATCGGCACGTAGCCCGACGTGAGGCCCTTGGCCATCGTGATGAGATCGGGTTCGAAACCGAAGTGCTGGTGGGCGAACCATTCGCCGGTGCGGCCGAAGCCGCCGATCACTTCGTCGGCCACCAGCAGGATGTCGTACTTGCGGCAGATCCGCTGGATTTCCGGCCAGTACGTCGACGGCGGGAAGATCACGCCGCCCGCGCCCTGGAACGGCTCGCCGATGAAGGCCGCGACGTTCTCCGCGCCGAGTTCGAGGATCTTCGCTTCGAGCTGCTGCGCGCGCGCCAGGCCGAACGCTTCCGGCGTTTCGCCGGCCGCTGCTTCGCCGAAGAAATACGGCTGGTCGATGTGCACGATGTTTTCGACTTTCGACGGCATCTGCTCGTGCATGTAGCCCATCCCGCCGAGCGTGCCGCCGGCGATCGTCGAGCCGTGATAGCCGTTCTTGCGCGAGATCACGTACTTCTTCTGCGGTTGGCCCTGCACGCGCCAGTACTGGTGCACGAGGCGCAGCACGGTGTCGTTGCCTTCCGAGCCGCTGTTGCAGTAGAAGAAGTGGTTGAAGCCGGCCGGCGTGACTTCCGCGAGCATCGCGGAGAGTTCGATCACCGGCGGGTGCGTGGTCTTGAAGAACGTGTTGTAGAACGGCAGTTCCTGGATCTGGCGATAGGCTGCGTCGGCGAGTTCCTTGCGGCCGTAGCCGACGTTCACGCACCAGAGGCCGGCCATCCCGTCGATCACCTTGTTGCCGTCCGAGTCCCACAGGTAGACGCCGTCGGCCTTCACGATCACGCGGCTGCCGGCACGGTTCAGCGCGCCCATGTCCGAGAACGGGTGGATGTGGTGCGCGGCGTCGAGCGCGCGGTATTCGGCGGTCGTGCGCGCCTGCGCCGCGCGCGGTGCGGCGGCCGTGGCGCTCGGCGCGGCCGGCTGGACCCAGGCTGATTCGTTGCGATACGTCATGTTTCCTCCGTGATTCCGTATTCGGTCGGGTGCACGCTCAGACGTGCAGCAGCAGATGGCGGCGTTCCCACGAGCTGATCACGCGGAAGAACGCTTCGTATTCGGTTTCCTTCAGCGCGAAATACGCCTTCAGGAACTTGTGGCCGAGGATCTCGCCGAGCGGCTCGCAGGCGGCCATCAGCGTCAGCCCTTCCTCGAGGTTGCGCGGCAGCTGGTACGGCAGCTCGTAGCCGTCGCTGACGAGCGGCTCGGTCGGCTCCAGGCGCTGCGTCATGCCGAGATAGCCGGCCGCGAGCGTCGCGGCGAGCGCGAGGTACGGGTTGCAGTCGACGCCCGGAATGCGGTTCTCGATGCGGCGTGCCGACGGGCCCGAGTGCGGAATGCGGAAGCCGACCGTGCGGTTGTCGTAGCCCCACTGCACGTTGATCGGCGCGGCCATGAAGCGCGACAGGCGGCGATACGAGTTGATGTACGGCGCGAAGATCGGCATCAGCGCCGGCGTGTATTTCTGCAGCCCGGCGAGGTAGTTGTAGAACATCGACGTCGCGCCGCCGGTTTCCGGCGACGTGAACAGGTTCTGCCCGGTTTCCTCGTCGACGATGCTCTGGTGCACGTGCATCGCCGAGCCCGGTTCGTCTTCCATCGGCTTGGCCATGAAGGTCGCGTACATGTTGTGACGCAGCGCGGCCTCGCGCACCGTGCGCTTGAACAGGAACACCTGGTCGGCCAGCGACAGCGCGTCGCCGTGCATGAAGTTGATCTCCATCTGCGCGGCGCCGACTTCGTGGATCAGCGTGTCGATGTCGAGGTTCTGCGCTTCGCAGTACTCGTAGATGTCCTCGAACAGCGGGTCGAACTCGTTCACGGCCTCGATCGAATACGACTGGCGGCCCGTTTCGGGGCGGCCCGTGCGGCCGACCGGCGGGCGCAGCGGCAGGTCGGGGTCCTTGTTCATGTCGACCAGGTAGAACTCGAGTTCCGGCGCGACGACGGGCTTCCAGCCCTTCGCCTTGTACAGGTCGAGCACGCGTCGCAGCACGTAGCGCGGCGAGATCTCGACCGGCGAGCCGTCGAAGTGCACGCAGTCGTGGATCACCTGCGCGGTCGGGTCGACGGCCCACGGAATCAGGCGGATCGTCGACGTGTCGGGCACGCACACCATGTCGGGGTCGGTCACGCCGGTCAGTGAGCCGTCTTCCGGATATTCGCCGGTGACGGTCTGCACCATCACGGCTTGCGGCAGGCGCATCGATTCACCGGACGTGAACTTGTTGCGCGGCGTGATCTTGCCGCGCGCGATGCCGGCCATGTCGGGGATGATCGCTTCGACTTCAGTAATCCGGTGCTGTTTCAGAAAGTCTTCGATGTCTTGCATGTCTGTTCTCGTTGGTTGGGTCGGCGCGCTCAGGCGAGCGCGGCGGCAGCCATGGCGCGCGCGCGGGCAGCGCGGCGGGCGCGGCAGGCGTCGCCGAAGGCGCGGAAGATCGCGCTCGACAGCGGGTCCTGCGCATGGCGCCATTCCGGATGCCACTGCACGGCAAGGGCGAAGGCCGGTGCATCGGCGACGCTCACGGCTTCGATCAGCCCGTCCGGCGCGACGGCTTCGACGGCGAGGCCGGCGCCGAGCTGGGCGATGCCCTGCTTGTGCAGCGAGTTCACGTGCACTTCGTCGCGGCCGCCGGCGAGCGCGTGCAGCGTGCCGCCGGGCGTCAGGCGCACGACGTGCGCGGGGCCGTACTGCGTCTCCATCGGCGCGTCGTCGTCCTCGCGGTGATCGGCGAGGCCCGGCACTTCGTGCACGCGCTGGTGCAGCGTGCCGCCGCAGACGACGTTCAGCTCCTGGAAGCCGCGGCAGACGGCCAGCACGGGCACGCCCGCGGCGATCGCCGCGCGCAGCAGCGGCAGCGTGGTCGCGTCGCGGGCCGGGTCGTGCTTCGTGCCCGGCGCGCTCGGTTCGCCGCCGTACCGATGCGGCTCGACGTTCGAGTAGCTGCCGGTAAACAGCAGGCCGTCGACCGTGTCGAGTACGTCGTCGACCGACTGGCGCTCGCCGAGCGCGGGCAGCACCATCGCGAACGCTTGCGCGCCGTCGACGATCGCGGCGACGTATTTGTCGCCGACCGTATGCGACGGATGCGCGCCGATTTGCGTGTGGTCGGCGGTGATGCCGACGAGGGGTTTCCTTCTATCCATGACGTCAATCAGTTATCCGGAGGGTCGTTGCGTCTTGCTTGCCGGATGTGGCGAAACGCCGGCGTGCAACAGCCCCGCAGCCTTGCGCAACATGCAAGGCCGCTGGTGAATGGGCGCAACGGGATGGCGTGGCGATCCGCGCTGCGCGCGACGATCAGGCCGTCGTTCGTTTCATTGCGACACGCGACGCGGCAATGCATGCGCGAACGCGTTCCGTCACCGCACGGAAGATGCGGTTGGCGAATCAGCAGATGAAACGAACGACGTAAAGAAAGGAGAGGCGCTACGGCAGCAGCGACGCCACTTCGTCGGTGTCGACGGCGACGAATGCGCGTGCGGAAACGGCGTTGTGACGCCGAACGGAACGACGGGACAGGATGGTGTAGATCGACAGGTGAAGCAGGCGAGGACTATGCCAGCCGCAACTGCCGTCGTCGGAAGCGGACGCCGCGCTGCGCAAACTTCGCACATCGCCTCGATCCCACCTCACCAGAGGGCCACGGACTCTCACGATTACACTCGACTGGGTTGTTGAAAGTATTGAACACCTGACCGTTTCGACGCGCTGGGCGTTTAAAATAATCAAGGCGCCGGTTACGCGTTATTTACATTGATGGGCATCAATTTTTGCGTCGCAATAACGTTTTTTGCTGCCGATGAATGCTTGATGACGCTAACCTGAGAGCCAGCATATACGAGCCAAAAACGGCGTCAAATGTTTTTTAACGGTGTTGCATCAGGGCTTTCCCGAGCAGTGCGAACAAAAGATTCGTAAAAGGAATAATCGGCGCGGCGTTCATTATTTCGAACGCCTTTCAGGGTTTTCCCCGCTGATGCGCGGCATAAAGTGATTAGAATATTCAACGGCTGTCCACCGCGTCGTTTCACTTTGTCATCGCACTTATCGTGTCCGAAACCGAATCGATGTCCACCGAAGTCGCCGAGCGCCTGCGTTTCGTGCGCAACAAGCAGGGCCTGTCGCAGCGCGAACTCGCGAAGCGGGCCGGCGTGACCAACGGCACGATCTCGCTGATCGAACAGGGCCGCGTGAGCCCGTCGGTCGGCTCGTTGAAGAAGCTGCTCGAATGCATCCCGATGAGTCTCGCGGAGTTCTTCACGTTCGAGCTCGTGGAATCGCGCTCGGTCGTGTCGCGTCGCGACGAGATGCCGAACCTCGGCAACGACACGCTCGCGTTTCATCTGGTCGGCGCGAGCATGAAGGATCGCAACATGTGCATCCTGCGCGAGATCTACCAGCCGCAGGCCGACACGGGGCCCGAGATGCTCGTGCACGCGGGGCACGAGGGCGGGGTCGTCGTGTCGGGCCGGCTCGAGCTGACCGTCGACGGCGCGACGTGGCTGCTCGACCCCGGAGACGGCTACTACTTCGAAAGCCGTTTGCCGCACCGTTTTCGCAATCCCAGCGCGGACCTGATCTGCGAGGTCGTCTCGGCCAATTCGCCGGCGACCTTCTGAGCTCCCCCGCGCGTCACTGCATTCGCTGCCGGCCGGCTGCGCGTCATGCGCAGCGGCGTGCCGCATCGCGAATGCCAAAAAACTGAGGCATCCTGATGAACAAGTTGACTTTGGCTGACTGGCAGGACAAGGCGGCGTCGCTCCAGATCGAAGGGCGCGCATTCATCGACGGCGCGTCGCGCGACGCGCATGGCGGCAAGACGTTCGACTGCGTGAGCCCGATCGACGGCCGCGTGCTCGTGAAGGTCGCCGATTGCGGCGAAGCCGACGTGAACGCGGCTGTTGCCGCCGCGCGCCGCGCGTTCGACGCGGGCGTGTGGGCCGGGCTGAACCCGCGTGCGCGCAAGGCCGTGCTGCTGCGCTGGGCCGCGCTGATGCGCGAGCATCTCGACGAGCTGTCGCTGCTCGAAACGCTCGACGCCGGCAAGCCGATCGGCGACACGACGACGGTCGACGTGCCGGGTGCCGCGTACTGCGTCGAATGGTTTGCGGAGGCGATCGACAAGGTGGGCGGCGAAGTCGCGCCGGCCGATCATCATCTCGTCGGTCTCGTCACGCGCGAGCCGGTCGGCGTGGTGGCCGCCGTCGTGCCGTGGAACTTCCCGATCCTGATGGCCGCGTGGAAATTCGGTCCCGCGCTCGCGGCCGGCAACAGCGTCGTGCTGAAACCGTCGGAGAAATCGCCGCTGACCGCGATCCGTGTCGCGCAGCTCGCGTATGAGGCCGGCATTCCGGCCGGCGTGTTCAACGTCGTGCCGGGCGCGGGCGAGCCGGGCAAGCTGCTCGCGCTGCATCGCGACGTCGACTGCATCGCGTTCACGGGCTCGACGGCGGTCGGCAAGCTGATCATGCAGTACGCCGCGCAGTCGAACCTGAAGCGCGCGTGGCTCGAACTCGGCGGCAAGTCGCCGAACATCGTGCTGCCCGATTGTCCCGATCTCGACCGCGCGGCGCAGGCGGCTGCCGGCGCGATCTTCTACAACATGGGCGAGATGTGCACGGCAGGCTCACGCCTCCTCGTGCATCGCGACATCAAGGACGCATTCATCGAGAAGCTCGTCGCGGCCGCGCGCGCGTACGTGCCCGGCAATCCGCTCGATCCGTCGGTGTCGATGGGCGCGATCGTCGACGGCATCCAGCTCGAGCGCGTGCTCGGCTATATCGAGGCCGGGCGCAGCGAAGGCAGGCTCGTCACGGGCGGTGCGCGCGTGAAGGCGGAAACGGGCGGCTTCTACGTGGAGCCGACGGTGTTCGAGGTGAAGCCCGACGCGAAGATCGCGCGCGAGGAGATCTTCGGGCCCGTGCTGTCGGTGATCGTGTTCGACGACGTCGACGAAGCGGTGCGGATCGCGAACGACACCGAATACGGGCTGGCGGCGGCCGTGTGGACGTCGAACCTGACGACCGCGCACGACGTGTCGCGCCGGCTGCGTGCGGGCACCGTCTGGGTGAACTGCTACGACGAGGGCGGCGACATGAACTTCCCGTTCGGCGGCTACAAGCAGTCGGGCAACGGCCGCGACAAGTCGCTGCATGCGCTCGAGAAATACACCGAGCTGAAGTCGACGCTGATCCGGCTGCGCTGACGCGCAATCGGGCGCGGGCGCAGCGCCGGTCGGCGGTGTGCCCGCGGGTCGCGGCGCGCGTGCGTTATGCGGCGCGCAGCGCGGGGTGGAAGCCGGCGGCTTCGATGATCGACTGCACGCGCTCGGCGCCTTGCGCCGATTCGACCTTGACGATCTTCGCCGCGACGTCGATGTCGAGCTTCGCGGCGGGATCGGCGGCCGTCACCGCGCGCGTGATGGCGTTGGCGCAGCCGCCGCAGGTCATGTCCTGGACTTCGAATTCCATCGTGTTCTCCTGAGTTGACGATTGACAAGCATCGACAGCATGAAGCTTGCCACGGTGGGAAGGTCAAGCGTACGCGTGTTGCCGGAAATCCGTGTCGCGGCCTCGCTGCAGCGACAGGCTGTTGTAAACATGAGGTCTGATGAATTTCGATCGCGCCTTTGACGTCATTCGGAATTTATCCCGATTGACGGCGGCGCGTTCCGGGCGCGACGGGGCGGATGCCTTGCCGGGCCGCGCGCGACGGCGATCCGTGAAGCGTGATCACCATGCCGCCAGTAAGGGTACGCGAGTTGAAAATGCGAATCGATCTTAGTATCGGTTCCCTTCGATATTTCAATTCGTTACCCTCATGAACCGTTTTGCTTTCGGCTTCGCGCTGGCCCTGCTGGGCGCATCGGCCACGTCCGCATTCGCGGCCGACGATGTCGTCAACCTGACCCTGAAGGACCACAAGTTTTCGCCCGATGGCGTGACGATCCCGGCCGGCAAGAAGGTGAAGTTCGTCGTGAAGAATCTCGACGCGACGCCCGCCGAATTCGAGAGCGACGACTTCAAGGCGGAGAAGGTCGTGCCCGCCGGCAAGTCGGTGGAAATCCTGGTCGGGCCGCTGAAGGCCGGCACGTACGAATTCCACGACGAGTATCACGAAGCGCAATCGAAGACGCATCTGACCGTCAAGTAAGCCCCTATCGCCATGTTGTCTACTGCCCTGATCGTCTTTCGTGAAGTGCTCGAGGCCGCGCTGGTGGTGTCGATCGTGATGGCCGCCACCAAGGGCGTGCCGCGGCGCGGCTGGTGGGTCGGCGGCGGGCTGGTGGGCGGCGTGATCGGCGCGGGCCTGATCGCCGCGTTCGCCGACGTGATCTCCCAGTGGGCGTCCGGCATGGGACAGGAGGTCTTCAACGCGGGTGTGATGTTCGTCGCGACGCTGATGCTCGCGTGGCACAGCATCTGGATGAGCCGGCACGGCCGCGAGATGGCGATGCAGATGACCGAGGTCGGACGTGCCGTCGCGGCCGGCAGCAAGCCGCTGACGGGGCTGGCGATCGTGGTCGGCGTCGCGGTGCTGCGCGAAGGCTCCGAGGCGGTGCTGTTCCTGTACGGCATCGCGGCGGGCGATCCGGGGCAGACGCCGCAGATGATCGTCGGCGGGCTGCTGGGTGTGCTGGGCGGCGCCGGGCTCGGCTACGGGATGTATGCGGGCCTGCTGCAGATTCCGCTGAAGCGCCTGTTCTCCGTCACCAACTGGCTGATCGTGCTGCTCGCGGCGGGGATGGCCAGCCAGTGCGTCGGCTTCCTGCTCGCGGCGGGCCTCGTGCCTTCGTGGGGCGACGTGATCTGGGATACGTCGTGGCTGCTCAAGGAAACCAGCATCGTCGGCAAGGCGCTGCATACGCTGATCGGCTATACCGCGCGACCGGCGGGCATCCAGATCGTCGCGTACCTCGCGACACTGGCCACGATCGTCGGGCTGGCACGGCTCGTCGGCCGGCCGCAGACGGCCATGCGGCCGCCACGGCCTGCAGCCTGAATTGTTCGGGTTCGAATAGGAAAGGGGCGTCCATGACGCCCCTTTTTCATTTGCGGTGTGCGGCCGGCCGATGCGCGGCGTCGGCGGCAGCGTGCCGGTTGCGCACGCCGCGGCGGCTCAGCGGTGGCTGTCGATCCAGGCGCGAGCCCACTCGAGCCCCGCGTCGCGCGCGTCGTCCTCGGTGTCGAACACGCCGAGCACGCCGGACGCCTCGACCAGCTTGTTGTTCTGCGTGATCGTGCCGCTCGCCGCGAAGCGCTCGGGTTGCAGGATCTCGTCCTGCTGCAGGATCGCGTGGCCCCAGATCTGGTAGCCGTGGTAGGTTTGCGCTTCCATTATCGAGTCACCTCCGCGGAGCGGCCGTGCGTGCCGACCTGCAGCACGTTGCCGTCCGGCGTGTACTGACGCGGGATGTTGGAGTAATTCAGTGCGTGCGGCGCATCGGGCGCAGCCGGCTGCATCACCGTCAGGCGTCCCGCTGCGGGCTGCGCAACGGGGCGCGGAGCGGCCGGCGCCCCGGCCGCGGGCGGACGATGCGGATCGGCTTTCACGGCCTGCGCGACGCGGCGCTTGTGCGGCTTCGCCGCGGCTTTGGGGGTGGCGTTCGCGTGCTTCTCGGCGCTCTTGCCGGCGCGCGCGTCAGCGCCCGCGTGCGCGGCCGGGGTACGGGCATCCGGCGTACGGGCTTCCGGCGCATGGGCTGCCGGCTTCCGCGCCTCGGGCGGGTTCCAGACCTCGACGTAATGCTCGGCGGCCCAGCCCGTCGACGCGAACGTCAGCGCCAGCACACCGCATCCAATCAGTCTTACCATTGTCTCTCCGTCTGTCTCGGCGGCGCACACGTTGCTGGTGCGCCGACCGGTGCCCTGCCTTACTCCACCGTCACCGACTTCGCGAGGTTCCGCGGCTTGTCGACGTCGGTGCCGCGCGCGCACGCGGTGTGATACGCGAGCAATTGCAGCGGCACGACGTGCAGGATCGGCGACAGTTGCCCGTAGTGCTCCGGCATCCGGATCACGTGCAGGCCGTCGTCGTTGACGATCTGCGTGTCGGCATCGGCGAACACGTACAGCTCGCCGCCGCGCGCACGCACTTCCTGCATGTTCGACTTCAGCTTCTCGAGCAGCGTGTCGTTCGGCGCGACCGTGACGACCGGCATCGCTTCCGTGACGAGCGCGAGCGGCCCGTGCTTCAGTTCGCCGGCCGGATAGGCCTCGGCGTGGATGTACGAGATTTCCTTCAGCTTCAGCGCGCCTTCGAGCGCGATCGGGTAGTGCAGCCCGCGGCCGAGGAACAGCGCGTTTTCCTTGCGCGCGAATTCCTCCGACCACGCGATGATCTGCGGCTCCAGCGCGAGCACGCTGTTCAGCGCGGCCGGCAGGTGGCGCAGCTCCTTCAGGAATTGCGCTTCCTGCGCGGCATCAACGTGCCCGCGCAGCTTGCCGAGCGTGGCCGCCAGCACGAACAGCGCGACGAGCTGCGTCGTGAACGCCTTCGTCGACGCGACGCCGATCTCGGTGCCCGCGTGCGTCAGGAACTGCATTTCGGTGAGGCGCACCATCGCGCTCGTCGCGACGTTGCAGACGGCGAGCGTATGCGTATGGCCGAGCGACTGCGCATGCTTGAGCGCGGCGAGCGTGTCGGCCGTCTCGCCGGACTGCGAGATCACCAGCACGAGCTGGCGCGGGTTCGGCACCGATTCGCGGTAGCGGTATTCGCTCGCGATCTCGACCTGGGTCGGGATCTTCGCGATCGATTCGAGCCAGTACTTCGCGGTCAGGCCCGAGTAGTAGCTCGTGCCGCACGCGAGGATCAGCAGGCTGTCGATGTCCGCGAACGCGGCGGGCGCGGCATCGCCGAACAGCGTCGCGTCGAATGCGTCCGTTTGCGGCACGGTATCGCTGATCGCGCGCGGCTGCTCGAAGATTTCCTTCTGCATGAAGTGGCGATACGGCCCGAGTTCGACCGCGCCGCCGTAGGCGCTGACCACGCGGATCTCGCGCTGCACGGTGGCGCCGTTGCGGTCGACGATCTTCACGCCGTCGAGCGACAGCTCGCACACGTCGCCTTCCTCGAGGAACGTGAAGTGGTCGGTGCTGCCCGCGAGCGCGAGCGCGTCGGACGCGAGGAAGTTCTCGCCGTCGCCGTGGCCGACCACGAGCGGCGAACCCTGGCGCGCGCCGACGACGGTGTGCGGCTGGTCCTTGTGGATCACGGCGATCGCATACGCGCCGTGCAGCTGGCCCACCGCCTCGCGCACCGCGTCGAACAGGTTGCCGCGATACAGGCTGTGCACGAGGTGGGCGATCACTTCGGTGTCGGTCTGCGACACGAATTCGTAGCCCTTCGCCCGCAGCGCTTCGCGCAGCGATTCGAAGTTCTCGATGATGCCGTTGTGGACGAGCGCGAGCGCGTTCGACGAGAAGATCGGGTGTGCGTTGTGCGTGACGGGCGCGCCGTGCGTCGCCCAGCGGGTGTGCGCGACGCCGGTGGTGCCTTCGAGGTGCGACTCGCACACCTGCGCGTCGAGATCGGCGACGCGTGCGACGCTGCGCGCGCGCTTCGGTGCGTCCGGCTCGAGCACGGCGACGCCGCACGAGTCGTAGCCACGGTATTCGAGGCGCCGCAAACCTTCGATCAGCACCGGAACGATATTACGCTGCGCAACTGCGCCGACAATGCCGCACATGAAATCTACCTTCCATAGGGAAGCGGGCGCCGTCCGGCACCCGCGTGATGTTAACTTTTCTTCTTGACCGGGCGGACGTAGCCGCTCTTCGCGGTCTGGGTCTTCTCGTTCAACGCGAGCAGGCCGTCGGCCACGTCCTTCCAGATCGTCGTGCCGGCGGCGATCGTCACGCCGCGGCCGACGCGCACGGGCGCGACGAGCTGCGTATCGGAGCCGACGAACACGTCGTCCTCGATCACGGTGCGGAACTTGTTCGCGCCGTCGTAGTTGCAGGTGATCGTGCCCGCGCCGATGTTCACGCGCGCGCCGATGTCGGCGTCGCCGATGTACGTGAGGTGGTTCGCCTTCGAGCCGTGGCCGATCACCGCGTTCTTCACCTCGACGAAGTTGCCGACGTGCGCTTCGTCCGCGAGCTGCGCGCCGGGGCGCAGCCGCGCGTACGGGCCGATCACGGTGTGCGCGCCGAGCTCGGCGCCGTCGATGTGCGTGAACGCGTCGATGCGCGTACCCGCGCCGACCGATGCGTTGCGGATCACGCAGTTCGCGCCGATCGTCACGTTGTCGGCGAGCGTCACGTTGCCTTCGAACACGCAGTTCACGTCGATCGATACGTCGCGGCCGCAGCGCAGCGTGCCGCGCACGTCGACGCGCGCCGGATCGGCGAGCGTGACGCCCGCGACGAGCAGTGCATCGGCGATATTGCGCTGGTGGATGCGCTCGAGCTCGGCGAGCTGCGCCTTGCTGTTCACGCCGAGCGTTTCCCATTCCTCGTCGGGCTGCGCGGTGACGACCTCGAAACCGGCCTCGATCGCCAGTTCGACGACGTCGGTCAGGTAGTACTCGCCCTGCGCGTTCTCGTTCTTCAGCGCGCCGAGCCACATCGACAGCTGGGCCGTGGGCGTGACGATGATGCCGGTGTTGATCTCGGCGATCTTCAGCTGTTCGGGCGATGCGTCCTTCTGTTCGACGATGCGCGTGACGAAGCCGGCCGCGTCGCGCACGATGCGGCCGTAGCCGGTCGGATCGTCGAGCGTGACCGTCAGAATCCCGTAGCGGCCCTCGCGCGCGGCATCGACGAGGCGCTGCAAGGTCGACGCGCGCGTGAGCGGCACGTCGCCGTACAGCACGAGCGTCGGTTGCGCGGGATCGAGGAGCGGCAGCGCCTGGCGCACCGCGTGGCCGGTGCCGAGCTGCTCGGCCTGCACCGCGAACTGGACGTCGGGCGCGGCGACGGCGGCCTGGACCTGCTCGGCACCATGACCGACGACGACGACGAGCCGGGACGGCTGCAGCGTGCGCGCGGTGTCGATGACGTGGGAGAGGAGCGGCCTGCCGGCCAGGGGATGAAGCACTTTCGGCAGCGCGGAACGCATGCGCTTGCCGGTGCCTGCCGCCAAAATCACGATATTCATGGCGCCAGCTTGTCAGAAGAGTTCGAAGCCGTCCATTTTAGCATGCGGCCCCTGTCGTTCCGGGCCTGTCGCGGCGGGGCGACAGCGCCGGAAAGCGGCCTTGCGGCCCCCGTTCCGGCGGGTGTTCCGGCCCTGCTTACAGGTCGTCGAACTGGACGATCGAGATCGGCTGGGCGCCGCCCGGCGCCGCGCTGTCGTCGCCCGACGCGCACGGTTCCTCGTCGAACGCGATGTCGCCCTGCGGATCGGCAACGCCGGTCGCGCGCAGCGACTGGAACGGGTACAGCGTCGTGTCCATCAGGTGCGATGGCACGACCTTCGCGAGCGCGTTGAACATGTTCTCGACGCGGCCCGGGAAGCGCTTGTCCCACTCGCGGATCAGCGCCTTCATTTCCGCGCGCTTCAGGTTCGGCTGGCTGCCGCACAGGTTGCACGGGATGATCGGGAATTCGCGCAGCTCCGCGTATTTCTCCAGATCGGTTTCCTTCACGTACGCGAGCGGGCGGATCACGATGTTCTTGCCGTCGTCCGACTGAAGCTTCGGCGGCATCCCCTTCAGCTTGCCGCCGTAGAACATGTTGAGCAGCAGCGTCTGCACGATGTCGTCGCGGTGGTGGCCGAGCGCGATCTTGGTCGCGCCGAGCTCGCCGGCCACGCGGTACAGGATCCCGCGGCGCAGCCGCGAGCACAGCGAGCAGGTCGTCTTGCCCTCGGGCACGAGCCGCTTGACGATGCTGTAGGTGTCCTGGTTCTCGATGTGGAACGGCACGCCGACCTGCTTCAGGTATTCCGGCAGCACGTGCTCCGGGAAGCCCGGCTGCTTCTGGTCGAGGTTCACCGCGACGATGTCGAAATCGATCGGCGCGCGCTCGCGCAGGCGCAGCAGCACGTCGAGCATCGCGTAGCTGTCCTTGCCGCCCGACAGGCACACCATCACCTTGTCGCCTTGCTCGATCATGTTGAAGTCGCCGATCGCCTGGCCGACCTGGCGCACGATCCGCTTGAACAGCTTGTTGTTCTCGTACGCGTCCTTCTGTTCGCGGCGCGTCAGCGCCGGGCGGCCGGCCGGGGCGGCGGGCGCGTCGAGGGTGGCGGCATCGGTCGCCGTGTCATTCATGTGGGGGGCGTTCATGTGCGCTCCTCGTCCTTGATGCGAAAGACTTCGACGCCGACGGCGTCGCAGTCCGGATAAGCGTCCGGTTTCTCGGTACGGACGCGTACCGCGCGCACGGCATCGTGCGCCAGCAGGCGCGCGGCGATCGCGTCGCACAGCGTTTCCTGCAGGTGGATGTGGCCGCGCGCCAGGCATTGCGTGACGCTCTGCTTCATCAGGTCGTAGTCGACGATTTCATGCAGCCGGTCGTCGACGGGGGTGGACAGCGCGAGCGGCACGAACAGGTCGATGTTGATGACGACGCGCTGCTCGCCGCGCTTCTCGTGTTCGAAGGCACCGATGTTGATGTGCACTTCGTAGTCGCGCAGGTAGAGCCTGCGGCAGTCCGCGAGGCGGGGGTGCAGGAGAGCGGAAAACATGGTCGTCCCAGTCAAATTGGCGTGCGCGCACGCAAAGCGGCGCGGGCGGCGGCGCTCAGGCCGCGCGTTTCCGCGCAGTTCATTCATTCGGGCCGGCGGCGGGCGGCACGAGGTGCTCGCCGCCGTCGACGGTCAGCGTCGCGCCGGTGACGCCCGGCGCGCTCGCGAGATAGCAGGCGGCCGCCGCGATGTCGTCCGCGTGCGGCGCGTGGCCGCGCACGAGCGCCGCGACCCGCACCTTCGGCGCGAGCGCCAGTGCGAGCGCCGACGTCGCGCGATTCAGCGCGGCCTGCATCAGCGCGTGCGACATCTGCGCCGGTGCAGGGTGAAACAGGGCCTGATCCAGCACGTGGATCGCGCAGGCGCGCAGCGCTTCTTGCTCGCGCGCGGCGTCGGGCGTCGCATCGGCGAGCGCGCGGGCCCGCGCGAGGGGCGCCGTCACGTTGCGCGCGAGGGCGCGTGCGAGCGATGCGCCGTCCACCGTGTGCGCGTCGTCGGCGCCGGCGCTGGCACTCACGAACACAGCGCACGCGGGCCGGCCGAGCGCCGCGCCGCACGCGGCGACGAGTCCGGCGGCGTCGGCTTCCAGGGCCAGATCGGCGTCGAGCACGACCGCGCGGCGGCCGAGCGCCGCGACTTCGGCGACGAGTGCGTCGGCTGCCGCATGCGGCGCGCCGTGGCTGCGCTGCAGCGCGACGTCCCAGCCGCGGCGGGCGAATCCGGTGGCGAGCGCACGGCCGATCGACGCGGCGTCGGCCGCGCTGCCCAGGGCGCCCGTGACGAGCGCCACGCGCTGGGTCGACGTATCGGCTGAAACGGTCATTTACAATGCCGGGATGAACCCGAAAGCTCACGAACCCGCTAGTTTACCTGCTCCCGGCCCTGACGCGCTCGCGCAGTCCGAAACCCTCGCCGCGCAACTGCGCGACGAGATCGCGGCGGCCGGCGGCTGGCTGCCGTTCGACCGCTTCATGGAGCGCGCGTTGTATGCGCCCGGCCTCGGTTATTACAGCGGCGGCGCGCGCAAGTTCGGGCGCCGCGCCGACGACGGCAGCGACTTCGTCACCGCGCCCGAGCTGTCGCCGCTGTTCGCACAGACGCTCGCGCAGCCGGTCGCGGAAGCGCTTGCGGCGAGCGGCACGCGCAGCGTGATGGAATTCGGCGCCGGCACGGGCAAGCTCGCGGCCGGGCTGCTCGCTGCGCTCGACGCGCTGGGCGTCGAACTCGACGCCTACCTGATCGTCGATCTCTCGGGCGAGCTGCGCGAGCGGCAGCGCGACACGATCACGGCCGCCGCCCCGGCGCTCGCCGCGAAGGTGCGCTGGCTCGACGCGCTGCCCGAGCGGTTCGACGGCGTCGTGGTCGGCAACGAGGTGCTCGATGCGATGCCGGTGCGCCTGTTCGCGAAGGCGGGCGGCGCATGGCGGGAGCGCGGCGTCGCGCTCGACGCGCGGCAGGCGTTCGTGTTCGAGGACCGTCCGGCCGCACCGGCCGGCCTGCCGCCGGTGCTCGCGGGTCTTGACGACGCGGCGGACGGCTACGTGACCGAGACGCACGAGGCCGCGCTGGCGTTCACGCGCACCGTCTGCACGATGCTCGGGCGCGGCGCGGTGCTGCTGGTCGACTACGGCTTTCCCGCGCACGAGTACTACCACCCGCAGCGCGACCGCGGCACGCTGATGTGCCACTACCGTCACCATGCGCACGACGATCCGTTCCTGTACCCGGGGCTGCAGGACATCACCGCGCACGTCGAATTCACCGGCATCTACGACGCGGCCGTCGCGACCGGCGCCGATTTGCTCGGTTACACGTCGCAGGCGCGCTTCCTGCTGAACGCGGGCATCACCGACGCGTTGTCAGCGATCGATCCGTCGGACATCCACGCGTTCCTGCCGGCCGCGAACGCGGTGCAGAAGCTGATCTCCGAAGCCGAGATGGGCGAGCTGTTCAAGGTGATCGCGTTTTCGCGCGGCATCGACGGCACGCTCGACGCGTTCGCGCGCGGCGACCGCTCTCACGCACTCTGACGGGAGCCGCCATGCTGCGCTGGCTGATGACGTCGTTCGTCGCGGTGATGATCCTGACGCGCTGCTGGCCGTGGCTCGGCAAGCTCGGCATCGGGCGGATGCCGGGCGACGTCACGCTGACGCTCGGCGGGCGGCGCTACCCGTTCCCGTTCATGTCGACGCTGGTGCTGACGATGCTGCTGTCGATGGTGGCGCGGCTGCTCTGAGCCGCGCCTGAATGGTGGCGCGCTACAGCTCGATTTCGCCGAGGATCCGGTGCGCGAGCGCCTTCGCCTCGTCGAAGGCTTCCTCCTCGCTGGGGCTCGTCGAGTGGACGTCGTAGCGCGTGTTCTCGGTGTCGTCCCCGTCGTCCCGCGCGAGGATCACGTAACCCTGGAACTGCCCGTTGCCCGCATGCTGGGTATGCGCCTTGGCCGTGTAGATGCCCTTGGTGAACGTGTTGGTGTCCATGGTGCTCTCCCGCAAAAGGACACTTCATCGTAGCACTGCGGCGCAGCATGTACAGCGCGGCTTATGGGTGACCGAACGGGGTCCGGCCGCCATCCTTCCCGTCATCGTTCGATCAGTGCGACGACCTCGTCGAGCGTCGGCGCGTGCGCGCCCGTATGCCGGCAGGCCGCGGCGCCCGCCGCCAGCGCGAACACGAGGTGTTCGCGCCAGGTTCGCTGCGGCGCGGCCATCAGGCTGAACAGCATGCCGCCGATCGACGCGTCGCCCGCGCCGACGGTGTCGGCCACCTCGACGCGCGGCGGGCTTGCTTCATGCACGTCGCCGTCCGCGTAGAGCGTCGCCGCCTGCGCGCCACGCGTGACGAGCACGGCCGCGCGCGGATTCAGCGCGCGCACCGCGCCAACCGCGTCGGGGCCGTCGCCGCCGAACAGGTGCCGCAGGTCCTCGTCGGACACCTTGATCAGGTCGGCGAGCGCGGCCATCTTTTCCAGCGTCGGCCGGAATGCGGCCGTCATCAGGTTGCGGACGTTCGGGTCGAAGCTGATCTTCACGCCGCGCGCGTGCAGGTCGGCCGCGAGCGCGGCCAGCGTGCCCGCGAGCGGTTCGCGCACGAGGCTGATGCAGCCGAAGTGCGCCCATTTCACGTGGTCGGTCCAGCCGGCCGGCAGCCGCGCCGGATCGAACGCGAGGTCGGCACTCGCTTCGCCGATGAAGAAGTACGCGGGCGGGCGCGTCTCGTGGACGATCGAGAGCAGCGGCGGCCGCGCGACGCGCTGCAGGAAGCGCAGGTCGAGCCCGGCCGCTTCGCTCGTGCGCCACAGCACGTCGGAGAAGCAGTCTTCGCCGATCGAGCCCGCGAGCGCGCTCGGCACGCCGAGCCGCGCAACCGCGCGCGCGACGTTCCAGCCGGCGCCGCCCGGCACCGAGGTCCATTGCGCGTCGCCCGCGCGCACCATGTCGGTCAGGATGTCGCCTGCCGACACGAAAGCCGGAAACGTGCCGCCGCTCATTGCGTCGGCTCGCTGCGCTGCGCACGCGCGAGGGTCGCGAGCACGTCGTAGCACGCGCCCATCGTGTGATAGTCGGTCTTGCCGGCCGGGCTCTTCTCGTCGCTGTACTTGCGGTTGTCGCAGGTGAGGATGCGGTACCACGCGCCGTAGCGGTGATCGACGAAGTGGGCCCAGCTGTAGCGCCAGATCTCGTCGTACCAGTCCCAGAAGCGCTCGCTGCCGGTGCGCGCGCCGAGCATCGCGGCGGCCGCGAAGGTTTCCGCCTGCACCCAGAAATACTTGTTGTGGTCGCAGATCGTGAAGTCGGGGCCGAAGCCGTAGCACAGGCCGCCGTGGTCGGTGTCCCACGCGTGCGTGAGCGCCGCGTCGAACAGCTCGGCCGCGCGCGGCACGAGCCAGTCGAGCGGGCGGTGCCGCTCGAGGATCAGCAGCAGCTTCGCCCATTCGGTCTGGTGCCCGGGCTGGAAGCCCCACGGGCGGAAGATGTTCGAGCTGTCTTCCTTGTTGTAATCCCAGTCGACCGACCAGTCCGCATGGTAGTGCTCCCACACGAGCCCGCCCGACAGCGCGGCCTGGCGCTGCGTGATGTGGGACGCGAGCTTTTCCGCGCGATCGAGGTACGTGAGGTGGCCGGTCGCCTCGTACGCCGCGAGCAGCGCCTCCGTCATGTGCATGTTCGCGTTCTGGCCGCGATACGACGACACGATCCAGTTCGGCGTCGCGTCGTCCGCATAGAGGCCTGCGGCCGCATCCCAGAAACGGTGCTCGGCGAGCTCGAAGGTGGCCGCGATCAGCGGGCGGGCCTCGTCGAGGCCGGCCATCGTCGCGTGCGCGGCCGCGAGCAGCACGAACGCGAGCCCGTAGCAGTGGCGCGTGCCGTCGAGCGTCGCGCGCTTCGCGCCGTCGCGCCAGTCGAGCTCCCAGTCGTAGCCCTGCAGTGCGTCGTCCCAGTGCGCGTCGCGCAGGAAGCGCAGCCCGTGGCGCGCATATTCCAGGTGGCGCGGATCGCCGAAATGCCGGTACGCCATCGCGTAGTTGAAGACGAACCGGCAACTGCTGACGAGGTGGCGCGACGTGCGGTTGTAGATGCTGCCGTCGTCGCGGAAGTAGTGGTAGAAGCCGCCCGTCGGGTCGAACGCGTTCGTCGCGTAGAAACGCAGCGTGTCCTCGATGTGCGACAGCAGGAACGACGGATCGCGGAAACTCGCGACGAACGGCGCGGCTTGCGTGTGGGCGGCCGGCGCGGCCGTGCAGGGTTGGACCGGGGGCATGTTCATGATGATTCGGTGGCCGTGGCGGTATCGAGTGCCGGGGAGCCGGCGGGCTGGCTGCTGGCCCGCACGATCAGCTCGACGGGCAGGGAAATCTCGGTGCGCTCGGGCGCTTCCGCGAGCAGCAGCTCGACGCCGCGGCGGCCGAGCGCCTCCTTGTCGACCGCGAGCGTCGTGAGCGGCGGGCTCGCGTGCGCGGCGGCCGGGATGTTGTCGAAGCCGACGATCGCGATGTCGTCGGGAATGCGCAGCCCGCGCGCGGTGCAGACGCGCTGCGCGGCGAGCGCGGCCGCGTCGTTGTACGCGAACACGGCTTCCGGGCGCGGGCCCGGCGCGTCGAGCAGCTGCTCCATCGCCCGCGCGGCGCCGGTGTCGGGATCGAGCCCCGCATCGATCGTCACTTCGTACGCGGGATCGAACAGCCGCCCGGCCTCGAAGAACGCACGCCGGTAGCCGATTGCCCGCTGCGCGATGCTGTAGTGCGCGGGCGAGCCGCCGATGAATGCGATCCGCGTGCGGCCGCTGGCGAGCAGGTGGCGCATCGCCAGCGCCGCGCCCGTTGCGTTGTCGATGTTCACCGAGCGCAGCCCGGGCGCCCACAGGTCGATCAGCACGAGCGGGCGGCCGGTCGCGGCGAGCGCCTCGATCGTCTCCGGCTCGATGAAGCCGGCCACCGCGATCGCGTCGGGCGCGTGCGGGCGCATCTGGCGCAGCACGTCGTCGTTCGGCCCGACCGTGAGCAGCGTCGGCACGATGCCGCGCTCGCGGCACGCATCCTCGACGCCGTGCAGCACGTGCGAGAAGAACGGGCTGGCCGGAAAGCGGTTGTGCTGGCGATGCAGCAGGAAGGTGAGCCGGCGGATGCGCGGCCGCAGTTGCGCGGGATCGTAGCCGAGCCGCTGCGCGATCTCGACGATGCGCGCACGCGTCGCTTCGGAGAGGCCCGGCTGGTTTTTCAGCGCGCGGGAGACGGTGCCGATCGAGACCTCTGCCGCCCGCGCCACATCGCGAATGGTCGTACCCATCGTTCGGGGTCCGGTTTGTTTAGGGTGGAAGCGATTGTATAGTAAAACGTATTGCGGAATTCGGGCCGGATAGCCGGGGAATACCCGCAAATTCCCGGGTTTTAAGCGCTAATCTGCGAAAACACCGTTACTAAAAATACTAAACAAAACGCGAAAAAGGCAAGGTGAACGTGCGGGTGCGTGGCGAGCGGGAAACGGGCGGCAAGCGGGCTGGCTTCATACGTTCACGGGAGCGGTGCCCGATCACCTTCGCGTGCCACCGCGAAGTCAGTGGCGCAACTAACGGTCTGGCTGCATGGCGGGTGAGCGTGCGCCGTCACCGCACCGGGCGCCGCCGTGTCCGCGAACGGCGGTCGCCCGCCGTTCAGCGGATTGCCACGGCCGGCGGTTCGCCGCGATGGCGCAGCGCGGCGCGCCCCGCATCGAGGTCGACCACCGCGAGCCCATCCGGCTGCTGTTTCGCGCGCCGTTTCGCGAGCGCGGCGACCGACGCGATCTCGTCGCTGCCGTAGCGTTTCGCGCCGTGCGCGCCGGCCGCCACGCCGACCGCGCCGATCGCCATCGTCACGAAGCCGAAGAACGCCGGGTTGCCGTGGCGGTCCTCGCCGTGCAGCCCGCCCGCCTGCCGGTCGGCCTGCGTGTAGAAGAGCCGCGCGCCTTCGTTGAAGCGGGCGATCGCGTCGGCGGCGCGTTCGCGCCAGTCGGCGCGCTGGAACAGCACGAGGAAATCGTCGCCGCCGACGTGCCCGAGAAAGTCGCGCTGCGGGTCGCACACGCCGGCCAGCACCGTCGCCGCGAACTTCAGCACCTCGTCGCCCTGCCAGTAGCCGTACTGGTCGTTGAACGGCTTGAACTGGTTCAGGTCGACGTAGCACGCATGAAAGCCGGCGTCGCGCTGCAGCAGGCGGTCGATGTGCGCGCTGATCGGGATGTTGCCGGGCAGGAACGTCAGCGGATTCGCGTAGCGCGCGGCCTCGATGCGCATCTCGGTCACCGCGCGCACCAGGCTCTCGCCGGTGCCGAGCCCGACGTAGCGGCCGTGTTCGGTGATCACGAAGCCGTCCGCGAGATAGCGCTGGTCGTGGCTCGCGAGCAGCATCGCGAGCTGCTCGAAGGTCGTCGCGTTGTCGATCATCAGCGGCGCGTCGTTCGCGAACTGCAGGCACGGCTTCTTCCCGAACACCTCGCGGTGATACGGCAGCGCGAAGCGGTCGATGAAGCCGCGGCGATTCACGAGCGCGACGGGCCGCCCGCGTTCGACGAGCGCGACCGCATGCAGGTCGGGCATCCGGTTGAACAGGTCGAGCACGTCGTTGCTGGTCGCGTCGCGCGGCAGCGCCGGCGCCGGCACCAGCATCTTCCCGGCGATCGTGCCGGCCGGCCGCACCGAGCGCGTCGCGCCGGGAAACACCGCGATATGCGGCGCGCGGATCGCATCGCGTGCGGCCGGCGCGACGACCCGCGACGGCTGCGCGTTCGGCCGGCCGAGCAGGAAGCCCTGCACGCAGCAGATGCCCATGTCGCGCACGACGATCAGGTCGCTTTCGTTCTCGATGCCTTCCGCGATCAGTTGCGCGCCGCTCGCCTGCGCGAAGTGCTGCATTGCCTTCACGGCTTCGAACTTGAGCGGGTCGCGGGCGATGTCGTGGATGAAGAAGCGGTCGATCTTCACGACATCCGGATGCAGTCGCAGCCACAGGTTCATGCTCGCGTTCGCGGTGCCGTAGTCGTCGAGCGCGAACTGGATGCCGGCGTCGCGCAGCGACGCGACGGCCGGGCCGATCTGGGCGACATCGGGAATCGCATTCTGCTCGGTCAGCTCGATCACGATGCGCTCGGCGCCGATCCGCGCGCGGACGAGGAGCTGGCGTGCACGCTCGCGTTCGCTGGCGAGCTTCAGGATCGTCCCGGCGCTGAAGTTGAGGAACAGCTTGCCGTCGCAGCCGAGTGCCGCGAATGCGTCGAGACAGGTGCGTGCGGCGGCCTGTTCGAGCGCGATCGTTTCGCCTTCGCGCGCGGCCTGCGCGAACAGCGCGGCGGGCGGTTCGAGGTCGGTGCCGCGCGGGCCGCGTATCAGGCCCTCGTAGCCGACGACCGTCCCCGACCCGAGATCGACGATCGGCTGGAAGACGGCGGCGAGCGCGCGATCCGCGATCAGGCGCGGGATGCTGGCGGCAGCGGAGTCGGAGTGGGGCGCGGGCATGGGCGAGGGCAGCCGAATCGACAGGACGCCCGACTTAACGGCATCGCCCGCGGAGAATTGAATGAAGATTTCGTGACGCGATGGGCGCTGGTGGTGCATCGCGCCTGGGGCGCTTCCGTGCGCATTGCGAAAGGTGCGCCGTTGGCGGAAAGGCGGAAAGGCGGAAAGGCGGAAAGGCGGAAAGGCGGAAAGGCGGAAAGGCGGAAAGGCGGAAAGCGGAAAGCGGAAAGCGGAAAGCGAGAACGTTGGGACGGCACCACTCGAGGGCCGCCCCGCCTGCCCGTCAGCGCTTGCCCGGGCTCAGCGCGCCGGACGCCGATGCCGCGTCGCCCTCGTCGTGCTCGCCGGTCATGTCGCGCGCGCCCCAGCGCTGCGCGAGCGCCGCGCACGCCATCAGCTGGATCTGGTGGAACAGCATCAACGGCAGCACGATCGCGCCGACCGCGTTCGCCGAGAAGATCACCTTCGCCATCGGCACGCCGGCCGCGAGGCTCTTCTTCGACCCGCAGAAGATGATCGTGATCTGGTCGGCGCGGTTGAAGCCGAGCCGCTTGCTGACGAACGCGGTCAGCAACAGCGCGATCGCGAGCAGCACGAGGTTGACGACGAGCAGGCCGCCGAGCGCGCGCGGCGGGATCTGGTGCCACAGGCCTTCGTTGACGGCCTCGCTGAAGGCGACGTAGACGACGAGCAGGATCGAGCCCTGGTCGACGAAGCGCAGCACGCCGCGGTTGCGGTCGATCCAGCCGCCGATCACGGGCCGCAGCAACTGGCCGGCGAGGAACGGCACGAGCAGCTGCATCACGATGCTGCCGACGGTGCTCCACGGCGACGCGGCGGCCGCCGACTGCGACGTGATCATCAGCCCGACGAGCGCCGGCGTGACGAAGATCCCGAGCAGGCTCGACGCGGATGCCGCGCACACGGCGGCCGGCACGTTGCCCTTCGCGATCGACGTGAACGCGATCGACGACTGGACCGTCGACGGCAGCGTGCACAGGAACAGCACGCCCGCGTACAGCGTCGGCGTGACGAGCGGCTGCAGCACGGGTTTCAGCGCGAGGCCGAGCAGCGGGAACAGCGCGAACGTGCTGAGCAGCACGACCGCGTGCAGCCGCCAGTGGGTCGCGCCCGCGACGACGGCCTCGCGCGACAGCTTCGCGCCGTGCAGGAAGAACAGCAGGCCGACGGCGATGTTGGTCGCCCAGTTGAACGCATGGGCGGCCGGGCCGCGGCACGGCAGGAGGCTCGCGAGCACGACGGTGCCGACGAGCGCGAGCGTGAAGTTGTCGGGGAGAAAACGGGGACGGGCCATCGGGAACTCGATTCGGAAACGACCAGGGCGCGCGTCGCGCGCGCGGATGGCGCCATTGTCCCGGTCGGCGATTCACTACACAAATGCATTGTGGGAATCGATTGATGAGTCAATCGCATGCGGGAGCGCCCGCGGCACCGGTCCGGCCGTGCGCAAAAGGGCAGAAGAATGTTCTGTCGCGGTCGCGCCCGGAAGTGAAAAAACCTAGCAGTAACATGGTGTTACACCGATGCCGGCGACATAACACTTTTTGGCTCGACACGCTTTCGGCCCGCTCATAAATTACTGCTGAAAGCCTTGGGTCGGCCGAAAGGAGCCGGCGGCGGGCGTGGACAGGCACTGAACGATGACGGAACGGGTGAAACGGAAGATCGGACGATGGGTGGCAGGCGTGCTCGGCGCGCTGCTGTTGCCGCTCGCGCTCGCGCAACCGCCTCACGGCGGTCATGCGTTCGGCGGCCACGGCTTCGGTGGCGGCGACATGCGCGCGTACGGTCAGCCGGCTGGTAGTGGGCCCGTCTGGCGCCGCGTGGCGCCCCCGGCCGGGGCACGCGCCGGCGGCGTGAACGGCTACGGCTCCCGCTGGGGGCTGCGGCCGACGCCGTCGTATGGCCATTACGCCGCGCAAAGCCCGTATCGCCCGATCAGCGCCGACGTGCGCCAGGTGCCGCGCCCGCCGGGCGGCGGCAACGTGCCGCTGCGTGCCGGTTCGATCCGCGCCGATGTCGCGCGCTACAACGAGGAGCGCGGCGGACGTCCGATGCCGCCGCCCCGCTCGCAGGAAGAGCCTGCGCATTCGCCGTCTTTCTCCCCGTTCTACCGAAACTGAGCGCCCGCGCGCGCGTCCCTCCGCCGGCTGATGCGAATTCGCCACAGTCGCGCACAGATTTCCGCTGATTTTCCCGTCGCATTGCGCTATCTTTCGCGCCCGGCTCGCGCGTGCCCCGCTGCCGTCCCGCCGCGCGACCGCGTTCGTGCGGGGCCGCCGGCAGGTGCCCGGCCATGTATCCATTCCGCGAAGTTAATGCTGGCGCTATACCAGCAATAAGTGTGCGCAATTTTGGCCGGACGAATGATCCGTAAAGATGGCTGCGCCCCATACGACGCAAGCACTCGGCTCCAAAAAACAACGCTCGCGCCACTTATCGACCATTCGACAAAATCTGGAGATCCAATGAAAGCATTCGCTCGCCGTGCGTCGCGCACGTCCGTCAAGCTGATCGCCGCGGCCGCCTGCGTGGCGGCTACCGCACCCGTCCATGCACAGTCGAGCGTGTCGCTCTACGGTCAGGTCGACGAATGGGTCGGCGCAACCAAGTTCCCGGGCGGCAACCGTGCGTGGAACGTGAGCGGCGGCGGGATGTCGACGTCGTACTGGGGCCTGCACGGCGCCGAGGATCTCGGTAACGGCTACAAGGCGATCTTCACGCTGGAAAGTTTCTTCCGCGCGCAGAATGGCCAGTTCGGCCGCTTCCAGGGCGACACGTTCTTCGCACGCAACGCCTACGTCGGCATCGATTCGCCGTACGGCACGGTCACGGCCGGCCGCCTCACGACGCACCTGTTCCTGTCGACGATCCTGTTCAACCCGTTCTACGACTCGTACACCTTCTCGCCGATGGTGTACCACGTGTTCCTCGGCCTCGGCACGTTCCCGACCTACCCGAGCGACCAGGGTGCCGTCGGCGATTCGGGCTGGAACAATGCGCTGTCGTACACGTCGCCTTCGTTCGGTGGCCTGAATTTCGGCGCGATGTACGCACTCGGCAACCAGGCCGGCGACAACGGTTCGAAGAAGTGGAGCGCGCAGTTCAACTACGCGAACGGCCCGTTCGCGGCGACCGCGGTCTACCAGTACGTAAACTTCAACAACGGCCCGCGTGACCTGAGCGCGCTGGTGGCCGGCATGAAGAGCCAGGGCATCGCGCAAGTCGGCGCCACCTACGACCTGAAGTTCGTGAAGCTGTTCGGCCAGTACATGTATACGAAGAACGACCAGGTCGCGGGCAGCTGGCACGTGAACACCGCGCAGGGCGGCGTGTCGGTGCCGCTCGGCGTGGGCAACGCGATGGCGTCGTACGCGTACTCGCGCGATTCGGGCGGCCTCGACCAGACGCGCCAGACCTGGGCCGTCGGCTACGACTATCCGCTGTCCAAGCGCACGGACGTCTACGCCGCGTACATGAACGACCACATCAGCGGCCTGTCGACCGGCAACACGTTCGGCGCCGGCATCCGCGCGAAGTTCTGACGCGCACGCGCGGCCGGTGCGCCGGACGCGTGTGAAAAACGCGTCCGGACTGCATGTTTTCCCGCCAAAACGGCGCTTCGACCCCGCGGCGCCGTTTTGCCTTTCTTGACCTTTCTGTTTCCCCGCCTTTGTTACCCTATCTCGTAATTGGACCATTCCCCCGTCATTACGAGCTAGTTCGATGGATACCCTCGTCAGCATGAATGTGTTTCGCTACGTCGTCGAAGTGGGCAGCTTCGTCGGCGCGGCCGAGCGCATGCAGATGTCGGCTGCGATGGCGAGCAAGCACGTGATGCATCTCGAGCAGCAGCTCGGCGCACGGCTGCTGCATCGCACGACACGACGCGTCGCCCCTACCGAGGCGGGACGCGAATACTATGAGCGCCTCGTGCAGGCGCTGTCCGAACTCGACGAAGCCGGGCAGGCCGTCGGCGCCGCGAGCGTGGTGCCGCAAGGCCGGCTGCGCGTGACGTCGCTATCGGCGTTCGGGCTGCGGCACGTGATGCAGGCCGTCACCGATTATGCGGGCCGGTTTCCGGACGTGACCGTCGACATGACGCTGTCCGATCGCGTGGTCGACCTGATCGAGGAAGGCTACGACGTCGCGGTGCGCGCGGCGCCGAACGGATTGAAATCGTCGTCGCTGGTCGCGCGGCAGATCGCGACCGCGCACATCCTGCTGGTCGCGTCGCCCGAGTATCTCGAGAAGCACGGCACGCCCGCGACGATCGGCGATCTCGCGCACCACAACTACCTGCGGCGCGACTCGAATTCGACGATGCTCGACTCGCTGGTGATCGACGCGGCCGCCGCGTCGCGCGTGAACCTCAACGGCAACCTGATCGTGAACCATCTCGAAGGGCTGCGTGCGGCCGTGCTCGCGGGCGCCGGCATCGCGCTGCTCGGCACCGAGGTGGTCGGCGACGACATCGAGTCCGGCCGGCTCGTGCCGGTGCTGCTCGATGCGGTGCCGCCGCACGAGGCGCCGATCTACGCGGTCTACGCGAGCCGTCGTCACGTATCCGCGAAGGTGCGTTCGTTCGTCGACTTCCTGGCGGCGCGTTTCGAAGGGCAGTCGCTGTGCCCGTCGATCGAATCGCGCCTGCGCGTGCTGCCGATCACGCGGATGAAGCGCGTGGTCTGAACCGCCGTGTGTCCCGCCACAGCGGGGCGATGAAAAAAGCGCGAACCGCTGCGGTTCGCGCTTTTTGTTTTGTCCGACGGCATGCGCGCCGGTGGCGGCCGCGAGGGCCGCCGCATCCGTCAACGCGGAATGCCGAGCCGCGCCTTCGCGTCGTCGTATTCGCGCTTCAGGCGCTCGACGAGCGCGCCCACGCTCGGCAGGTCGTCCATCAGGCCGACGCCCTGGCCGGCGCCCCAGATGTCCTTCCACGCCTTCGTCTTGTCGCTGCCGAAATTCATCTTGGTCTTGTCGGATTCCGGCAGCGCCTCCGGATCGAGGCCGGCCTTCTCGATGCTCTCCCGAATGTAGTTGCCGTGTACGCCCGTGAACAGGTTCGTGTAGATGATGTCCGACGATTTCGCGTTCACGATCGCGTGCTTGTAGTCGTCGATCGCGTGAGCTTCCTGCGTCGCGATGAAGCGCGTGCCCATGTACGCGAAGTCGGCGCCCATCGCCTGCGCCGCGAGGATCGAGCCGCCGTTCGCGATCGCGCCGGACAGCACGATCGGGCCGTCGAAGATCTTGCGGACTTCGCCGACGAGCGCGAACGGCGACGTCGTGCCCGCATGGCCGCCTGCGCCGGCCGCGACGAGGATCAGCCCGTCGACACCGGCTTCGAGCGCCTTCTGCGCGTGGCGCAGGTTGATCACGTCGTGCAGCACGATGCCGCCGTAGCTGTGCACCGCGTCGACGATCTCGCGCGCCGGTGCGCGCAGGCTCGTGATGAAGATCGGCACCTTGTGCTCGACGCACACGCGCACGTCGTGCTCGAGCCGCGCATTCGACTGGTGGACGATCTGGTTGACCGCGATCGGGCCGATCACCGCGCCGGGATGCTTCGCCTGGTGGTCGGCGAGCTCGGACTGGATCTGCGTGAGCCATTCGTCGAGCAGTTCGGCCGGACGGGCGTTGAGCGCGGGGAACGAACCGACGATGCCCGCCTTGCATTGCGCGAGCACGAGTTCGGGGTAGCTGACGATGAACATCGGCGACGCGATGACGGGCAGCGTCAGGTTCTGCAGGACGGTGGGCAATGCCATGTGATGTCTCCAGTCTCCAGGGGCGCCCGCGCGGTCGCGCCGACGCCATGCTTTGCGGTCGAACGGTGATTCGAGTGTAGCCGTGAAACGATGTCGTCCTTATTAATACGAACGATCGTGCGATTCTACGCGAGCTTAACAAAATGCGCGGCGTGCCGGCAATCGAGTGAGTGTTCTCTTTCTACGGATTATGGTTGTTGCCCCGCTGTGTAGAGGCGCAAGCGCTCCTAAAATAGTGGCCATAACAAACCAACGAGAAATAAACCATGTCGTTTGAGGCATTTGCACCGTTTCGCGTGACGGTGCAGGACACCGACATCTTCGGTGTCAAAGGAGGCGCGGGTCCGCCGCTCCTGTTGCTGCACGGACATCCGCAAACCCACATGATCTGGCATCGCGTTGCCGCGACGCTCGCGAATCATTTCACGGTGATCGCCACCGACCTGCGCGGCTACGGCGCGTCGGGCAAGCCGCCGAGCGACGCGCAGCACGTGCCGTATTCGAAACGGGCGATGGCGGCCGACCAGGTCGCCGTGATGCGGCATTTCGGCTTCGACCACTTCCATGTATGTGCGCACGATCGCGGCGCGCGGGTCGCGCACCGGCTCGCGCTCGATCATCCGGACGCCGTCGAGCGGATGATGCTGCTCGATATCGCACCGACGCTCGCGATGTACGAGAAAACCGATCGCGCGTTCGCGACCGCGTATTTCCACTGGTTCTTCCTGATCCAGCCGGAGCCGCTGCCCGAGACGCTGGTCGGCGCGCATACCGATGCGTACATCGAGCGCGTGATGGGCAACCGGTCCGCCGGACTGGCGCCGTTCGCGCCCGAGGCGCTCGCCGCGTACCGCGCCGCGCTCGCGCAGCCGGGCGCCGTGCATGCGATGTGCGAGGACTACCGCGCATCCGCGACGATCGATCTCGAGCACGACCGTGCGGATCTCGAACGCGGCAACAAGGTCGCGTGTCCGCTGCGCGTGCTGTGGGGCGAGCACGGCATCGTCGGCCGCTGCTTCGATCCGCTCGACGAATGGCGCCGTGTTGCGCGCGACGTCAGCGGCCGTGCGCTCGAGTGCGGGCACTACATTCCGGAAGAGGCGCCCGTCGCGCTGATCGAAGAACTGCTGGCGTTCTTCGAGGCGCGCGACGCGGCTGCCTGACGGCACGCGTGGGCACGCGTGGGCACGCGCGGGCACGCGCGGGCACGCGTGAGCACGTAGGCGGCGCGCACCGCGTACCGGCTCGTTCAGCGGTGCGCGCCGTCGTCCTCGACGAGCGGCGGCAGCCGGCGCGGCACCGGTGTCGACTTCACGATCGCGGTGCTCGTCTCGGCGCGCTCGGTCACTTTCGACAGGATGTCGTCGAGGTGCGCGATCGTGCGCAGGTAGAGCCGGCAGATGAAGCAGTCGTCGCCGGTCACCTTGTCGCACTCCACGAACTCGGGAATCCGCCGCAGCATCTCTTCGACGAGATGCAGCTGGCCGGGCAGCGGCTTCACGCGGACGATCGCCTGCAGCGTATAGCCGAGCGCGCGCGGGTCGAGCTCGACGGTGAACGCGGCGATCACGCCCTGCGCCTCGAGCCGCCGCACGCGGTCGGCGGTCGCGGGCGCCGACAGCCCGATCTGCCGGGCGAGTTCGCTGGTGGCGATGCGCGCGTCGTCGGCCAGCGCCGCGAGGATCGCGCGGTCGGTCGCGTCGAGCGACGCGACGGCGGGCGGGGAAAGGCGTTTCGGCATGATCGCTTTGCTTTCGAAGGTGAATCGGTCGATTCACTTCAGTTTAGCCGTGGCTGCCGTGAAAGCAAGTTTCTAGAATCGAAGTCATCCACTCTTCTGAACGGAGTTCACGATGGCTTCGAATGAAATTCGCCGCGGCGCCGCCGAGATGGTCGTCGCGATGATGATGTCCGGCACGATCGGCTGGCTCGTGATGTCGTCGCAGCAGCCGCTGACGAACGTCGTGTTCTTCCGCTGCCTGTTCGGCGCCGCGACGCTCGCGATCGTGTGCGCGGCGTTCGGCTTCCTGCGCCGCGCGCTGTTCTCGCCGCGGATGCTCGCGCTGGCGACGCTCGGCAGCGTCGCGATCGTCGCGAACTGGCTGCTGCTGTTCGCCGCCTATTCGCGCGCGTCGATCTCGATGGCGACAGCCGTCTACAACACGCAGCCGTTCATGCTCGTCGCACTCGGCGCGATCGTGTTCCGCGAGCGGATCACCGCGTCGACGCTCGCGTGGCTCGCGCTCGCCTTCGTCGGGCTCGTCGCCGTGGTGCGCGTCGAGCCGGCCGTGCTCGCGGTGCCGGGCGAATATCTGGAAGGTGTCGCGCTGTCGCTCGGCGCGGCGTTCCTGTATGCGATCTCGTCGATCGTCACGAAGCACCTGAAGGGCACGCCGCCGCATCTGCTCGCGTTGCTGCAGGCCGGCCTCGGGGTCCTGCTGCTCGCGCCGTTCGCGCACTTCGGCACGTTGCCGGCGACCGCCGGGCAGTGGCTCGACCTCGTCGTGCTCGGCGTCGTGAACACAGGTCTGATGTATGTGCTGCTGTACGGCGCGATCCAGAAGCTGCCGACCGCGATGACCGGCGCGCTGTCGTTCGTCTATCCGGTCGTCGCGATCGTCGTCGATCGCGTCGCGTTCGGGCAGACGCTCGCGTGGACGCAGGTGGTCGGCGCGCTGCTGATCCTGCTCGCGGCGGCCGGCGTGAATCTCGGCTGGCGCATCGTGCCGGCCCGTCGTGCGGCCGTCGGCCACTGAAACGGTCGTGCGATTCGGCGAGCCGCCGCGGAGCCGCGCAGCAGCGCGTCGAATGCGTATTTCAGGCGCGCGTATTGCGCGGAGAGGGCGCGTGCGTGACGAGCAAAAGCCGTGCGCGCGCACGCGTCCGAGACGCTGTAAGAAGTTGTAGGGAAACACCCGATGCGATGCGGCCGCGTCGCTCGTATGATGCGGGCTGTGACGTTGATCACGTTCACAGGATTCCGATCTCATGCCGTTCGCCTGTCAGGCTGAACGGCTTTTTTTTATGCGCCGCTTCTCGCCAGCAGACGCCGCCGCGCATCGAGCCGCGCGAGCAACGCGCGCCTCGCGTCGTCGTCCGACGCACGCCATCCCTTGATCTCGTCGCGCGTGCGCAGGCAACCCGCGCACCAGTCGGTGCGCGGATCGATCCGGCATACGTCGGTGCACGGCGACGCGACCGTGCCGACCGGCGCCGTCACCGGCACGTCGCTCATGCGGGCTCCCGCAACGCGACGTCCGCGACCGGCGCGCCCGTCAGCGACACGAGTTCGTTCGGCGACAGGTTGAACACCGCGTGCGGATGGCCGGCGGCCGCCCACAGGCTGTCGAGCTCGAGCAGGTCGGCGTCGATCAGCGTGACGGGTTCGACGAGATGGCCGATCGGGCAGACGCCGCCGATCGCATAGCCGGTGTTGTCGCGCACGAACTTCGCGTCCGCGCGGCCGACGGCGCCGACTTGCGCGGCGACCTTCTTCTCGTCGACGCGATTCACGCCGCTCGCGACCACGAGCACCGGCGCGCCGTCCGACTGGCGGCGAAACAGGATCGACTTCGCGATCTGCGCGACCGAGCAGCCGAGCCCGGCCGCGGCCTCGGCCGACGTCTTGCCGGTTTCGGCGAGCATCACGATGCCTTTCGCATGGCCGCGCTCGCGCAGCAGCAGCGCGACGCGTCGCGCGGAGTCGGGGAGGGAATCGAATGAAGCAGGTGTCGTCATGTTGAGGAATCCATCGAATACCGGGGTCATACGCAGTTCGCGGCGTCGGCCGCGCTCTGCGCCTTGGCGAGCAGGGCGCGACCGGCGCGCGACACGTTCGCGCGGCCGATCGCGTTCGAGATGAAGTCGCCGGCGGCGACGACCTGCGCGAGGTCGATGCCGGTGTCGATGCCGAGGCCCTGCATCAGGTACAGCACGTCCTCGGTCGCGACGTTGCCGGTCGCGCCCTTCGCGTACGGGCAGCCGCCGAGGCCCGCGACCGACGCGTGGAAGATCTCGATCCCTTCGAACAGCGCCGCGTAGATGTTCGCGAGCGCCTGGCCGTAGGTGTCGTGGAAGTGGCCCGACAGGCGTTCGCGCGGGAACACGCGCGTGACGGCCGCGAGCACTTCGCGCGTGCGCTTCGGCGTGCCGACGCCGATCGTGTCGGCAATGTCGATCTCGTCGCAGCCGAGCGCCGCGAAGCGCTCGACGACGTCGACGACCGATGCGACCGGCACGTCGCCCTGGTACGGGCAGCCGAGCGTGCACGACACGCTGCCGCGCAGCCGCAGGCCCGCATCCTTCGCCGCCTTCGCGACGGGCTCGAAGCGCGCGATGCTCTCGGCGATGCTGCAGTTGATGTTCCGCTGCGAGAACGCCTCGCTCGCCGCGCCGAAGATCACGACTTCGTCCGCGCGCGCGGCGACCGCATTCTCGAAGCCCTTCAGGTTCGGCGTGAGCACCGAGTACACGGTACCCGCGCGGCGCTCGATGCCGGCCATCACGTCGGCGCCGTCGGCCATCTGCGGCACCCATTTCGGCGACACGAACGACGCGGCCTCGACGTTGCGAAAGCCGGCGTGCGACAGGCGGTCGACGAGCGCGATCTTCACGTCGGTCGGCACGAAGGTCTTCTCGTTCTGCAGCCCGTCGCGCGGGCCGACTTCGACGATCTTGACGGCGGTGGGGAACGTCATGGTTGTCTCCTGCTGGTGTGCTTGTAGGTTCAGTAGCCGCGTGCGTAATCGACGATGCCGCCGACGCGCTCGCCGCGCTCCAGTGCACGGATCTTGCCGGCGATCTGGGCGATGGCTTCGTCGCGCAGCGTCTCGGCCGAGCTGTGCGGCGTGATCGTGATGCGCGGCGCGTGCCAGAACGGATGGTCTTCCGGCAGCGGCTCGCGGTGGAATACGTCGAGCGTCGCGGCGGCGAGCTGGCCGCTCGCGAGCGCGTCGAGCAGGTCGGCTTCGACGAGATGCGCGCCGCGTGCGACGTTGACGACATACGCGCCGGGCGCAAGCCGTGCGAACGTGCGCGACGCCAGGATGCCGTCGGTGTCGGGCGTGCTCGGCAGCAGGTTGACGAGCACCTTCGCGCCGTCGATGCACGCATCGAATGCGCCGTCGCCGGCGAAGGTCGTCACGCCGTCGAGCTGCTTCGCGCTGCGGCTGTAGCCGCGCACGGGCAGGCCGAGCGCGGCGAGCGCGCGCGCGACTTGCGCGCCGAGCACGCCGAGGCCGAGCACGGCAACAGTGAAGCTGGCGCGCGCATGCGGTTCGAGCGGTTGCCAGCGGCGCTCGCGCTGCAGCACTTCGTATTCGTCGAAGCGGCGCAGGTAGCGCAGCACCGCGTGCGTCACGTATTCGACCATCTGCTGCGCCATGCCCGAATCCTCGAGCCGCACGAGCGGCACGTGCCGCGGCAGCGTGCCCGGATGCGCGTGCTCGAGCGCGAGCAGCGCGTCGACGCCGGCGCCGAGGTTGAAGATCGCGCGCAGGCCGTCGCGCGGGGCGAAGAATTCGCGCGGCGCGCGCCAGACGAGCGCGTAGTCGGCGGCGGCCGTGTCGCCCGGCTGCCACGCGCGCAGTTCGGCTTCCGGCAGCGCATGCGCGATCTGGTCGCGCCACGCGCCTGTTTCCTGGTACGGGGAATGGAACAGGATCTTCATTGGATGACGGCGCGCGCGCCGGCGAGGCGCGTCACGGAACGGCGAGCGGGGCCGGGCGCAGCGCGCCGGCGGGCGTAGCGGACATCGGGCGTCTCCTGACGACCGGGCGCCCGGCGCGTCGGCGCCCGGCCCCGGTTCCGTGTGAAGCTGACGGGAAGCCCACATTCTACGGTGTCGCGGCGCATCGCGCGCCGGTGCGCGGGGCGGGCGGACGCCCCCGGTGGCCGGCTCCCGGATGGCCGGCCCCCGGATGGCCGGCCCACTTAAAAGCAAAGCACAAAATATTGGTTCGGCCGCCGCGGACGCCGCGCCACAATCGAATCCCGTCTTCAAGCAAGCGAGGGCAATCATGCGCGCATGCAGCAAATCGGCGTGGCCGCCGCGGCTCGTCACCGTTCCGGGCCTGCACGGCAGCGAAGGCGCTCACTGGCAGACCTGGCTCGAACGGCAGTTCCCGCGCTCGCTGCGCGTCGAGCAGGACGACTGGGATGCGCCCGATCTCGCGCGCTGGGCGCAATCGGTGCGCGCATTGCTCGACCGCGAACGCGGCCCGTTCGTGCTGGCCGCGCACAGCTTCGGTTGCCTCGCGGCCGCGCATGCGCTTGCTCAGTGGCCGCATACGGGCGATGTCGCGGGCGTGCTGCTCGTCGCGCCCGCCAGTCCGAAGAAATTCACGTTTGCCGGGCCGTTCGACGCGCGCCGGCTCGCCGTACCGTCGATCGTGATCGGCAGCGAGACCGATCCATGGATGCCGCTCGGCGACGCGCGCACGCTCGCGCAGCACCTGGGCAGCGCGTTCGTGAACCTCGGCGACGCGGGGCACATCAACACCGCGGCCGGCTTCGGGCCGTGGCCGCGCGCGAAGTACTTCATCGACACGCTCGTCCACTGCGCGGCACCGCTGCGCTTTCGCGACGCGGACGACGGCTTCGAAACCGCGCTCGTCGACCGCGCGCTCGCGCACGCGGTCTGACGCGCCGGGCGGGCGGCGCATGCCGCGCAGAGGCTGTCGCGGCATCGCGTGCCGTTGCGCTTGCGGCGCGCGCACGTGCCTGACGCCGGCCGGATCAGAATCGCTCGGCCGGGCTTGGCGTGGCCCGCGAGGTGGCGCGATGCCATGCCGTTTGCGCCACCGCCGACCGTGACGTCATGTCAGCGACGCCTCCCAACGAAGTCCCACCGCTCTTCCCGAGCGGGTCCGACTCCTCTCGCATGGTGACGGGATCAGCCCGGTGACGACGCGGCCGCGCTGGAGGCGGCTGCATTCGCGGCGGGCTTCGCATCGTCGTCGTCATCGGGCGGGTAGTGCACGACGGGCGGCGCGAGCGGCGCGGCATCGGACGCGGCGGTATTCGCGCTCGCGTCGCTGTTGAACGCGCTGGCGGCGCCGTTCGAGGCGCCGCCGGCCTGCTGCGCGGCGTCGGTCGCGTTGGCGTCGTGCGGCACGTCGTCGCTGCAGGCGGCGACGAACACGGCGGCACACAGAACGACGGCGACGAAAGCGCGACGCATGACTTCTCTCCTGGCAGGCTGATCGGGAAACGTTTTCGAGTATGCCGCCGCGATGCGACGTTTCGGTGAATCGTTTGCAATTCTGGCCTGATCGCGAAGCGTTTTCGTCAGGCTGACCGAATGCTGTCGCGGCGATCCACCGGCACGCATGGCGGAATTTTCCAGCAGAGGCGGATGCTGCGCGCATTTACACGGCGCGCGATGCCGCGACCCGGCCACGGCGACGCGGGCACCCTGCGCGGCATCGCAAATACGACCGGCAATGTGCGACCGATGCGCGGCCGGGCACGCCCAAAAACCGGGCGTTATTGCCACTTCGTCAGCGAACGGCCAGCCGCGCGCCAGCGTGGCGTCATGGCGGCGCTATCAGCGCCGCCCCGGCCCGTCTGCCGCCCGGTGCGCGCCGCGCACGGTAGCCCGCGCTGCACCTGCATGCGGCCCTCCGCAGTGTCGCGGCACCCGAATTGCTCCTTGCCGATGCGTGCGCCGACCGCGCTGCCATCCGGGCACGCGGCGCACATCCGCGTCCATCAACCATGGAGCTCGCAGAAGTCATGTCCAGCGATCGATCCGACTCCCCGTCTGCCGAACCGTCGCGCGACGCCCCGTCGCCGCTCGGGCCCGGCCATTCAGCGGCGCTGCCGCCGTTGCCGCACGAAATGCCGTCCAGCGCCGCGCGGCGCCGCTTCCTGCAATCCGCGGCGGCAGCCGCGACCGTCAGCACCGCATCGTACGTTCATCCGCAACCGCCGCACGCGGCATCCACGCGGGCCGCACCCCGCCGCGATACGGTGCCGGCGCGGCCCGTGCGTCTCGACATCAACGGGCGTGCGTACACGCTGCAGCTCGAGCCGCGCGTCACGCTGCTCGACGCATTGCGCGAATACGTGGGGCTCACGGGTACGAAGAAGGGCTGCGATCGCGGGCAGTGCGGCGCGTGCACCGTGCTCGTCGACGGCCGGCGCATCAACGCATGCCTGACGCTCGCGGTGATGCACGAAGGCGCGCGGATCACGACCGTCGAAGGGCTGGCGCGCGGCGGCGTGCTGAGCCCGGTGCAGCGCGCGTTCGTCGAATGCGATGCGTTCCAGTGCGGCTACTGCACGTCCGGCCAGCTCTGCTCGGCGACCGCGCTGCTCGACGAGTTCGCGGCGGGGGCCGGGAGCGCCGCCACCGACGACGTGCGGCGCCGTCCCGCGCAACTGTCGGACGACGAGATCCGCGAGCGCATGAGCGGCAACCTGTGCCGCTGCGGCGCGTACCCGAACATCGTCGCCGCCGTGCGCGCCGCGCATGCGGCCCACGGCTAGGCGCGGAGGGCACCGCAATGGAATCGATCTCCTACGAACGCGCGACCGACGTCGCCGGCGCCGTGCGCGCGGCGCAGCGGCCCGGCGCGGCCTTCATCGGCGGCGGCACGAACCTGCTGGACCTGATGAAGGGCGGCGTCGCGCGGCCTGTCACGCTCATCGGCATCACGCGCATCGCGGGCCTCGATACGGTCGATGCGCTGCCCGGCGGCGGCCTGCGCATCGGCGCGCTCGTGCGCAACAGCGATGCGGCCGATCATCCGCGCGTGCGCGCCGACTATCCGCTGCTGTCGCAGGCGCTGCTCGCCGGCGCGTCCGCGCAATTGCGCAACATGGCGACCGTCGGCGGCAACCTGATGCAGCGCACGCGCTGCCCGTATTTCTACGATCCCGCGTTCGCGCAATGCAACAAGCGCGAGCCGGGCAGCGGCTGCGCGGCGATCGGCGGCCACAACCGGATGCACGCGATCCTCGGCGCCAGCCCGCAGTGCGTCGCGGTGAACCCGTCGGACATGAGCGTCGCGCTCGCCGCGCTCGACGCCGTCGTGCAGGTGAGCGGCCCACGCGGCGCACGGCAGATTCCGATCGCGTCGTTTCACCGCTTGCCAGGCGATCGTCCCGATCTCGACACGACGCTCGAACCGGGCGAACTGATCACCGCGGTGGACTTGCCGCCGCCGCGCTTTGCCGGCCATGCGCACTATCTGAAGGTGCGCGATCGTGCGAGTTACGCGTTCGCGCTGGTGTCGGTCGCGGCCGCGCTGCGGATGGACGGCCCGCACGTCGCCGACGCGCGGATCGCGCTTGGCGGCGTCGCGCACAAGCCGTTGCGTGCGATGGAGGCGGAAGCGCATCTCGCGGGCCGCACGCTGACCGACGCGACGCTGCGCGAGGCGGCCGCGCTGGCGTTGCGCGATGCGCGGCCGCTCGACGGTAATGGTTTCAAGGTCGCGCTCGCGCAGCGGGCGATCGTCCGTGCGGTCGAAACGGCAGCCGCCAAGACGGGAGGTGCCGCATGAACACGATGACGGGACAGCCGCTCGACCGCGTCGACGGTGTACTGAAGGTGACGGGCGGCGCGCACTACGCGGCCGAATTCTCCGATGCGCGGCTCGCGCACGCGGTGCTCGTGACGAGCACGATCGCATCCGGCCGCATCGAATCGATCGATGCGGCGCGCGCCCGTGCGATGCCGGGCGTGCTGAGCGTGATCACGCATGAGAACGCGATGCGGCTGCCCAACGGCGGCCGGCCGCCATTGTCGCCGCCGGCCGGGCGCCGGCTCACGTTGCTGCAGGACGACACGGTGCGCTACAGCAACGAACCCGTCGCGGTCGTCGTCGCCGAAACGCTGGAGCAGGCGACCGACGCCGCACATGCCGTGCAGGTGCGCTATCGCGCGACCGATGCCGTGGTGGATGTCGCGCAGGCAAAGCGCGGTGCGCGCGTGCCGCCGAAGCAGCAGGGCCGCCCGATGGATACGCAGCGCGGCGACCTCGATGCGGGCCTGCGCGAAGGCGCGGTGCGCGTCGACGCGACCTATACGACGCCGATGCAGCACCACAACCCGATCGAGCCGCACGCGACGATGGCGCGCTGGGACGGCCCGACGCTCACGCTGCACGATGCGACGCAGGGCGTGTCGGGCGCGAGCACGGCGGTGGCCGCCGTGTTCGGCGTCCCACCGGAACACGTGCGCGTGATTTCGCCGTTTCTCGGCGGCGGCTTCGGCTGCAAGGGCTCATCGTGGTCGCACGTGTCGTTGTGCGCAATGGCCGCGAAGCAGGTCGGGCGCCCGGTTCGCCTCGCGCTGACGCGGCCGCAGATGTTCGGCCCGGTCGGCGGGCGACCGTTCACCGAACAGCGCATCGTGCTGGCCGCGCGCCAGGACGGCACGCTGACGGCGATGCGCCACGACACGATCGCCACCACGTCGACGTTCGAGGACTGGATGGAGATGTGCGGGATGCCGTCGCGGATCATGTACGCGGTGCCGAACCACGCGACCACGCACCGGATCGTGTCGCTGAACGTCGGCACGCCGACGTTCATGCGTGCGCCGGGCGAGGCGTCGGGCTCGTTCGCGCTCGAATCGGCGATGGACGAGCTCGCGTGGCAACTCGGCATGGACCCGGTCGCGCTGCGGCTCGCGAATTACGCGGAGGTCGATCCGCAGGACGGCAAACCGTGGTCGAGCAACAAGCTGCGCGAATGCTACGAGGTCGGCGCGCGGCGCTTCGGCTGGTCGCGCCGCACCGGCGCGCCGCGCACGATGCGCGACGGCGACACGCTGATCGGCCTCGGGATGGCGGCCGCCACGTATCCGGCGAACCGCAGCGAAGCGTCCGCGCGGGCGCGCATCTTGCCTGACGGCACGGCCGAAGTCGCGTCGGGCACGCAGGACATCGGCACCGGAACCTACACGGTGATGACGCAGGTCGCGGCCGATGCGCTCGGTTTCCCGCCGCAGAACGTGCGCTTCGCACTCGGCGATTCCAGCCTGCCGCGTGCACCGGTATCGGGCGGCTCGCAGTCGGCGGCGAGCGTGGCGCCGGCCGTGCGCGAGGCCGCGCTGCAGGCGCGCGCGAAGCTGGTCGCGCTGGCGGTCGCCGACCCCGGGTCGCCGCTGCACGGCGCCGCGGCCGACGACGTGACGGTCGACAACGGCTGGGTCGTGCATCGCGGCGAGCCGTCGCGGCGCGATCCGGCCGCGGCGGTGATCGCGCGTGCGGGCGGCCGGCCGATCGACGCGCAGGCGACGACCAAGCCGGGCGACGAGAAGTCACGCTATGCGTCCCATTCGTTCGGCGCGGTGTTTGCCGAAGTGCAGGTCGATGCCGCGCTCGGCACGATTCGCGTACCGCGCATCGTCGGCGTCTACAGCGTCGGCAGCCTCCTCAACGCGAAAACGGCGCGCAGCCAGTTGATCGGCGGGATGGTGTGGGGGCTCGGCACCGCGCTCGAGGAAGGCTCGCATCTCGACGTGCGGCACGGCCGCTTCACGAACGCGAATCTCGCTGAATATCACGTCCCCGTGAACGCGGACATCGGCGAGCTCGACGTGAGTTTCGTCGACGAAAGCGACACGCATTTCAATCCGCTCGGCATTCGCGGCATCGGCGAGATCGGCATCACCGGCGTACCGGCCGCGATCGGCAATGCGGTCTATCACGCGACCGGCGTGCGGGTGCGCGATCTGCCGATCACGCTCGACAAGGTGGCGATGCCGATGCGCGCGTGAGCGTCGGCGTCAGCGCCGCGGCGTCCGCCGCCGCACTTCGCTGCGCAGCCAGTCGAGCCACGCGCGGATCGCCGCTTCGTGCGGATGGCCCGGGCGCCACACGACGTAGTGTGCGTACACGTCGGCAATGCGCACCGTCGACACGCGCACGAGCGTGCCGTTAGCGAGTTCGGGCTCGATCAGCGAGCGGCGCGCGAGGGCGACGCCACGCCCCTTCAGCGTCGCGTCGATCAGCGCGTCCGGATCGGTGAAGCGCGGCGCGCGTGCGGATTCGGTGAGGTCGAGCCGCGCGGCCTGGAGCCACGGTTCCCACGGTTGCGCGGGATGACGCAGCAGCGTCGCGCGCACGAGATCGGCCGGCGCGCGCGGTGCGATGCCGTCGCGATTGCGATACGCGGGGCTCGCGACCGGAAAGATCGTCTCGTTCATCAGCTTCTCGGCGACGACGCCCGGCCACGTGCCGGGCCCGTAGCGCAGCGCGACGTCGATGCGGTCGCGCTTGCGCAGCGGTGCGAGCGCCACGTCCGGGTGCAACACGATCGCGATGTGCGGATGCGCGGCCGCGAAGCGCGGCAGGCGCGGCGCGAGCCAGCGCGCCGCGACGCTCGGCAGCACGCTGACGTTCAGCGTGACGTCGCAGGTGCGCGGGCGACTGCGCACCGCGAGCGCCGGCTCGAACGCACGCTCGAGCACGCTGAGGCCCTGGCGTACCTGCAGTGCGAGCGCGTGCGCGGCGTGCGTCGGCGTCGCGCCATTGCGCTCGCGCGTGAAGAGCGGATAGCCGAGCTGCGCCTCGAGCGCGCGGATGTGCTGGCTGACGGCGCCTTGCGTGAGCGCGAGTTCGTCGGCCGCGCGCGTGAAGCTCTGCAGCCGCACGGCGGTCTCGAACGCGCGCAGCGTCTGCAGCGGAGGAAGATGGATGCGTCGCATGCGGGTATTAGTAATACTAATGTCCGAGCACGACAATTCATCGTTTGCGGCGGGCAGGCACGCGTTCCTACACTCGGTTCCGTCTTCCACAGCCTCGTCGGGCCTCCCACCATGAACGCATATCGTCTCTATCTTTCGCCGGGCGCCTGCTCGCTTGCCGCCCACATCGCACTGGAAGAAACCGGCGCGCCGTTCGACGTCGAGATCGTCTCCGTGCAGAAGCAGCAGAACCTCGAGGCGCGCTATCTCGCGATCAACGCAAAGGCGCGCGTGCCGGTGCTCGCGATCCCGGGCGAGCCGCACGTGCTGACCGAAACGCCGGCGATCCTCACGTATCTCGCGCGCCGTTATCCCGATGCGCAATTGCTGCCGCCCGGCGATCCGCTGCGCGAGGCACGGTGCCACGAGTGGCTCGCCTGGCTGGTCGGCTGGGTGCATGGCGTCGGCTACGGCGCGCTATGGCGGCCGGGCCGCTTCATCGGCGATCCGGCCCTGCATGGCGAGGTCAGCGCGCACGGGCGGCGCACCATCGAAGCCGCGAACGAAGCGATCGAAGCCGCGCTCGCCGACGGCCGCACGTGGGCCGAGCCGGGTGCGCATTCGATCGTCGATCCGTTCCTGTTCGTGCTGTATCGCTGGGGTGTCGCGATCGGGCTCGACATGACGCGGCATGCGGCTTGGACTACCCACGCGCAGCGCGAGGCCGAGCGGCCGGCGTCGCGGCGTGCGCTGGCGCTCGAGGCGGCCTGACGGATGGGCGGGCGTCGTGGCGTGCGCGGCGACGCCGGCCTGAGACGTGCGGCTGCTATTTCGCGGCGAACAGCGGATAGGTCGCGCCGGCGACCAGCGCGGCCGCGAGCCACACGACACTCCACGAACTGACCGCGAGCAGCGGTGGAATCGCGAGTGGCGTCGCGAACAACCCGAGGTAGACGATCGTATTGGCCATCCCGAGTGCGGTGCCCGCCTGATTCGCGCCCGCGAGCGTCGCGAGCTCCGTGTACGCGACGCCGTGCCACGCGGACACGCAGATGCCGGCGAACACGAGAATCGCGACGATCGCGGCGAGCGGCACGTGCGCATGGCCAGCCGTTGCGGCTGCGAGCAGCGCGAACGAGCCGGCCGCGACGAATACCGATCCGCGCAGATACGCGCGCCGGTTGCCGTGCCGGTCGGTATGACGGCCGCTCCACACGCGCATCACCATCGCGCCCAGCTGCAGCGTGACCATCGCCGCGCTGATGCCGGCGAGGCCGAGCCGGCCGAAGTCGTGCAGGAACACCGTCGCGAACGTGAGCACCGCGAACTGCGGCGCGCACAGCAGGCCGATGCCGAGCACGATGCGCCACACGGGGCCGCTCGCGAGCGGGTTGCGCCCCTGCCGCGCGGACGGCTGCTGCTCGACGGGGCGATGCGTGGCCGGGTGCGTCACGGCCGGTTCGGCCGGCGGCTCGTGCAGCCAGCGCCAGGTGAGCGCGGCCGATC